>JALWBK010000289.1:1550-5999 GCA_027037155.1 bacterium
TTTTACACACCATCTTTGCCCTCCATCTATTTTAAAAAATGCATATTCTTCCTGAAATAGTTGGCAGCGGATAATAACGATATAACCACCCCTGTGTAAAGAGCCGCAAGCCCCAAATTCTTAGCTCCCCATATCAATAACACCACCGCCACGGTATAGACCACCGTCTTTATCTTCCCAGCCCAGTCTGCGGCAACGGCTTCACCCTTGGAAGCTACGATGCTTCTTAAGCCCATAACTAAAAACTCTCTGGCGAAGATAATGACCGCAAGCCATGCAGGTACCTCTCCACACTCAACCAAAGGCACTATTCCAGCAAGAAGAAGCACCTTATCGGCCACTGGATCTGCAAGCTTGCCCATCTCCGTCACCTCGCCGCGGGAGCGGGCAAGGTATCCGTCAAGCAAATCACTCAGGGATGCGGCAAGGAAAATGATTCCTCCAACAACCCTCCATACACCCTTTGCCTCAAGCATAAAGACTACAGGTAGGGCGGCTACCACCCTCAACAGAGTAACCATATTGGGCAGATTTGTCATGGGTCTTTCAATGGAACTCAAACTTCAGCTCCCTCTCCAAAAGGTCTTTTACGCTCTTTTCAGGAGACTTTCCTTCAAAAAGAACCCTGTAAACCTCAAGGGAGATGGGCATCTCTACTCCCATTTTTTCCGCCATACCCTTAACTGCCTTTACGGTTTCCACGCCCTCTACAACACTTAACGTCGAAGAAAGCACCTCCTCAAGGCTTTTCCCCTTCCCTATCTCAATGCCCAGCCTCCTGTTTCTGCTTAAATCACCGGTGCAGGTAAGAACTAGATCTCCCATACCAGCAAGCCCCCAGAAGGTCTTCTCTTCAGCACCAAGCGCCGTTCCAAAACGGGCCATCTCCACAAGTCCCCTGTTTATAAGAGAGGCTCTGGCGTTGAGCCCAAGTCCCAATCCGTCACATATCCCTGCTGCAATGGCCATGACGTTTTTGAGAGCACCGGCTATCTCCACCCCTACAACATCGGTGTGGCTGTACACCCTGAAGTGGGAGGTGGAAAAGGTATCTCTCACCATTACTGCTAACTTCTCGTCTTTGGACGCCACAGTAACGGCCGTTGGTTTACCCAAGGCCACCTCTTTGGCGAAGGAGGGACCTGATAGCACCGTGTATCTGGTAATCCCAAGATCGGCCAAAACTTCACTTACCCTTTTTCCAGTTTTGACTTCAATGCCTTTGGAGAGGTTGACCACCACACCGGAAAACCCTTTCAGCTTTTCCCACACCCCCCTCACGTACTGCACAGGAACGGCATTCACTAAAACCTCACATTCTATCATCCTCTCAACATCCATTACAGGCTCTATGTTGTCAGAAAGCCGCACCTCAGGAAGGAAAAGAGTGTTCTCTCTTCTTTTGGCTATGCTTTCCGCCACCTCCCGCTCCCTGCACCAAAGGAAAACCCGGTTTCCCTTTTGGGCAAGGAGGTTGGCAACGGTGGTTCCCCAAGAACCCGCACCTACCACTCCTAACATCAGGTCCCCATCTCCCAGGATGCAAGGTATCTTTTCTGCTCTTCGGTAAGTTCATCTATCTCGATGTTGAGACTCTTCAGTTTTAGCCTTGCCACTTCCCTGTCCAGCTCTTCAGGCACAGGGTACACCTTCCTATCAAGCTCCCTCCCTTTTTGGGCAAGATACGCTGCGGAAAGGGCTTGATTGGCAAAGCTCATATCCATAACCGCTGCAGGATGACCCTCGGCAGCTACAAGGTTCACCAACCTGCCGTCTCCCAAAAGGTATATGCGTTTCCCATCCTTCAGCGTGTACTCCCTTACATTTTTCCTCACCTCTCTTACAGAAACAGCCAGCTCCTCAAGGCCCTTCTTGTCAATCTCCACGTCAAAGTGGCCCGAGTTGGCCAGTATGGCTCCGTCCTTCATCACTTCAAAATGTTCTTTTCTGATCACATTTATATCGCCAGTCACGGTGACGAAGAAGTCTCCTATCTTTGCAGCCTCCCCTATAGGCATCACCAAGTACCCGTCCATCACTGCTTCTAATGCCCTTATGGGATCCACCTCGCAAACAATTACCTTGGCACCCATACCAGAAGCGCGCATAGCCACTCCTCTACCACACCATCCGTATCCACACACCACAAAGTAGGATCCGGCAATGAGCCTGTTGGTAGCACGAAGAATTCCGTCTATGGTGCTCTGTCCTGTTCCGTAGCGGTTGTCAAAGAGGTGCTTGGTGTAAGCATCGTTAACAGCAATGACGGGGTATCTAAGACGGCCATCTTTTTCAAGGCTCTTCAGCCTAATTACACCCGTAGTTGTCTCCTCTGTTCCTCCTATCACGTTGGATATCAGCTCATCTGCAAAGGAGCCCAGTCCCGTTCCCATCATAGCATCGGACACGCTGGATCTACACTGCCCATGGGGCACGTTGTCAACGGTGCAGCCACAGGACGCCAACCCTTTCTTTACTGGCTCGGGAAGGTTGCTAACCTCCCCAAAGGCTATCATGTGTAGCGTTGAGGTAAGATCAGCCCCATCGTCCATAACGATGTGAGGCATTATCCTTAAACACTGCCAGATGTGCTCGTAGTATGTATCCCTGTCCTCCCCTCTCACTGCAAAGACAGGTATTTCGTAATCCTTAACCAGACTTGCTGCTACATCGTCTTGGGTGGACAGAGGATTTGAAGCACAAAGGTACACCTGCGCTCCCCCCTTCTTGAGGGTGATGGCCAAATTGGCGGTTTCGGTGGTTACATGAAGACAGGCTGCTATCCTGATTCCCTCAAGGGGCTTCTTTTTCTCAAACTCTCTACCGATCATTCTGAGAACGGGCATATCCATCCCAGCCCATTCAATGCGCTTTTTCCCTTCCTCGGCTAAAGAAAGATCCTTCACGTGGTACTCCATGCTTCTAACCCCCTAATATTTTTATCATAGCAACTTCATCGCACTCGGGAAACTTGGGGCAACCCATACAGTCGCGCCACACCTTCTGGGGCAAACTCTTCTTGTCAATCTGAACAAAGCCGCAAGCCTTGAAAAAGTCAACCGCCTTAGTCAACACAAACACCCTCTGTAGCTCCAGCTTCTTGGCCTCATCAAGGCAGAATTCAACCAACTTTTTGCCTATTCCTTTTCTCTCCCAGCCGGGCTTTACCGCCACCGACCTCACCTCAGCAAGGTCCTTTGTAAAGATCCTCAAGGCTGCACAGCCTACCACTTCATCCTCATCAACAAAGACGCAAAAATCCCTAATATACTCACAGATCAACCCTTCAGTAATGGGAAGTAGAAGCCCCCTTTTGGCGTAGTAAGATATCAGGGAAAATATAGCATCAACGTCGCTTAACCTTGCTTTTCTCAGCATATTTGGGTAATACCCATTCCATCAAATTTTTTCCAGAGGGGAAAGATGAAAAGGGATCTTCTTTCCATCAGGGACCTCACAACGGAGGAGATAAAGAGACTGATTGATGATGCCATAACTTTGAAAAAGAGGCACAAGGCCCAGCTTCCCTACTTCCCACTGAAGGGCAAAGTCATGGGAATGCTTTTTGAGAAGCCCTCCACCAGAACGAGGGTCTCCTTTGAGGCTGGCATGTACCAGCTTGGCGGCAGTGCCATCTTCATGAGTCCCAGGGAGACTCAATTGGGAAGGGGCGAAACCATAGAGGATACTGCCAGGGTGTTGTCAAGGTACGTAGATATTATGGTTCTCAGGGTCTTCTCCCACGATACCTTGGTGAAGTTTGCCACTAACAGTTCTATCCCTGTCATCAACGGTTTGTCGGACCTTCTACACCCGTGCCAGGTGCTGGCAGATATTCTGACCATCTACGAGAAGCTTGGAAAGATGGAAGGCTTTAAGCTGGTCTTTGTAGGCGATGGCAACAACATGGCCAACTCCTGGATAAACCTTGCCACCCGCCTTGATATTGAGGTGATTGTGAGTTGCCCTGAGGGCTACGAACCTGACTCTGACATCGTGAACAAGGCCCTTGAGGAAGGAGCAAAGGTGAGCATTGGCCACGAACCCTCGAAGGATGTGGAGGGTGCTGATGTCATTTACACCGACGTGTGGTGCAGCATGGGACAGGAAGAGGAAAGAGAAGAGAGACTGAGAGACTTCGCTCCATTTCAGGTGAATGCCTCCCTCATGGAAAAAGCCCCGAATGCAATCTTCATGCACTGTCTTCCTGCCCATCGCGGAGAGGAAGTCACAGACGATGTGATAGACGGGGAAAGATCTGTCGTATGGGATGAAGCAGAAAATCGCCTCCACATCCAGAAGGCCATAATCCTGTTCCTTTTAGGAATAAACCTGTGAAGGGAGGGTACAGTATGAGAAGAATAGCCCTTTTTGGTATTTGTTTTCTGCTACTTACCGCGTGTCACGGGGTTACCCAAAAGCCTCACAAAACCAAGGTAAAGATTGTGC
>JALWBK010000290.1 GCA_027037155.1 bacterium
GCTGTCCAACAGAAAGAGAAAGCGCCTTATAGCAAAGAAAAGATCTCTGGCCGAAGAAATCATCAAACTTGAGTACGCCCTCAAGTCCCTAAAGCTCGAAAGCTGTGAATTCTGCGTGCACAAAACCCAGTGCAGAGCCACGGAGCGCAAAAGAAAGTACTATTCCAAAAAGATATCCCAGATAGAGAGAAAGCTCAGGCATTTAGACAGCTACCTCATCCAGGAGTTTGAAGGCAAATGCATGGTATTGCAAGAGATGGGGTATTGTGATAGCGAGCTTAACCTAAAATTTGGAGCTGAATTGGTGAAAAGACTGCACATAGAGGAGTTGTTAGTGGCAGAGCTAATACTGGAAGGCTTCTTTGACAGGCTGGATCCGGCAACAACTGGTGCGGTGCTAACCTGCATAGGAAGGGATCCTGACCGCTTGAGAAGCTCAAAGAGCAAGTATTTAAGCAAGAAAATCCGCAAGGAGATAGAAGAGCTGGCAGACTTCATAAAGGATATAGAAGAAAAGCATCTTGGGGCCCCCGCTTCCTGCAACATAAACTGGGGATTTGCCGATGCTGCGTACCTGTGGACCGAGGGAGAAGATCTTCCCTCAATAGTAAAAAGAACAGGAATGTACGAAGGAGACATCATCTCTGCCCTACGCCAGGGCCTTGATCTGTGCAAGCAACTGAAGCGTGTTTACGCAGAGGTGCCTGGCTTCAGAGACATGCCAGCTTACGAGGTAATTAAAGAAACGTATCAGAGAATGGAAAAGCCCGTACTAAGGGAGTTTTCACCTTAAAAGGAGGTAGTAATGATAGCAACAACCAAAAAGAAGCGTAGAGTAAAGATCCAAAGGAGCTACAAGATAAAGGTGGTCTCCGCCGAAGGGAAATCCTGGGTTGAGGAGCGCTGCTGGAAGTGTGGCAAGGTTTTACAGAAGCACCCCAACACAAAATTATACGTAAACATTACCCAGGTACAGTGCCCCAACTGTAAGGCCTTCAACCTAATAGAGGTAGAAGATTAACTACTTGCACTCTCTTGTAGGTGTGCAAAGCTCTCCTTCTAAAGGATGCAACAAAGGTATACCTGAGCCTTGGGGCTCACTATAAGTAACCTCCTCTAACCATGTCTTTATGCTTGAATACCCAATCAGCACCTTACAAATGCTTTTAGAATCATAGACCACTAACACCGGAACTGCATCTATACCCATAGCTATAATTGCATCCAAATTCCTCTTGACCAACCCCTTGACCTTGGCAGAAGAAACCCTGTACCTCTCATAGGAAAAGTCCTTCTTGTGCACAAACTCAAAGGAATCCCAAGGATCCCTTCCGTTGTAACACATATCATAAAAGGCTCTCGCCCTCTTAAAGGACCCTTTGTGAATAGCCAAAGACTTAAACCTTACCTCTTTAAAGATCTTCTTGTTCTCTTTCAACAAGCGAAAGCTCTTGCCGCAAGCGGGACACAAAGGATCAAAGAAAAAGGACACCGTGTACTCCCCACTACCCTTCCATACCGCTGCCTCTGCCACTTTGGAATCGGCGTAATCAGGAGGGAATGTATAAAGGGCATGGGTACCCAAAAAGCCTATAACTATCAGAAGAAGCATATACAAAAACCTTCTGCCACTCAAAAGGGTAAAGAACAGCAAAAAGACGATGGCCTCAATAAGCAGGCACATCTGACACAATCTATTTATGACGAAAAACTGTAGGTACACCATGTACAGGGA
>JALWBK010000291.1 GCA_027037155.1 bacterium
TGTGAAGCCTGTGATCAAGTGGATAAACGCGGAGGATGTGGAAAAATACGGAGCTGAGGAGTTTCTTAATGGCCTTGATGCCATGATTGTTCCCGGTGGATTTGGGGTCAGAGGGGTAGAAGGTAAAATTGAAGGGATTCGGTACGTGAGGGAGGAGGGCATTCCGTTTCTCGGGATATGCTTGGGTATGCAGTGCGCAGTTATAGAGTATGCGAGGAATGTGTGCGGTTTAAGAAAGGCTAACAGCACCGAGTTTGATGCTGATACACCCCATCCTGTGATTCACCTTCTGCCTGAGCAGGAGCATGTCACCTTCAAAGGGGGCACCATGAGGTTAGGGGCCTACCCTTGTGTTCTTAGCAAGGGTACAAGGTCTTACGAGGCCTACGGTTCTGAGGAAATAGTGGAGAGGCACAGGCATCGCTATGAGTTTAACAATGAGTACAGGCAGGTTTTGGCCGATGCTGGGCTGGTGGTGGCTGGAGTGTATCCTAAAGCGGACTTGGTAGAAATTGTGGAGGTAAAGGAGCATCCGTGGTTTGTGGCAGTTCAGTTTCACCCTGAGTTCAAATCCAAGCCCTTTAAGCCCCATCCACTTTTTGTAAACCTTTTAAAAGCAGCCAAGGAGAGAAGGTATGGGAATTAGATTCAGGATAGCTGATAGTTTCTGGGTCGGTCACGAGGAGCCCCTCTTTTTCATCATGGGACCCTGTGTGATTGAGTCTGAAAGGGTGCTCATGGAGACGGCGGAATTTATAGCCAACTTAAAGGAGAAGCTCGGGATAAATGTGGTGTTCAAGTCCTCTTATGATAAAGCCAACAGGACGAGTCTGAGGTCCTTCAGGGGACCTGGAGTTAGAGCCGGTCTTGAGATGTTGGCAAAGGTGAAGGAGAAGTTTGGGCTTCCCATACTTTCCGATGTGCACAAGGAAGAGGAGATAGATCTTGCGGAAAAGGTGCTGGACATCCTGCAGATTCCAGCGTTCCTCTGTCGTCAGACAGATCTTCTCGTAAGGGCTGGGCAGAGTGAGAAGCCCGTCAATGTCAAGAAGGGGCAGTTCATGGCGCCTAAGGATATGAAGTATGCGGTGGAGAAGGTATCTTCTACAGGCAATTTTCAGGTCATGCTGACAGAAAGGGGGACGACATTCGGATACAACAACTTAGTGGTGGATATGCGGTCTATCCCCATAATGAGAGCTATCGGCGTGCCTGTGATTTTTGATGCCACTCACAGCGTACAACTGCCGGGTGGGGCAGGAAGCGCCTCTGGTGGGCAGAGGGAGTTTGTGGAAACCCTGGCTAAGGCCGCTGTAGCGGCTGGGGCAGATGGGATCTTCATGGAGGTTCATCCCAACCCAGAAAGGGCCTTGTGTGATGGCCCAAACTCGGTACCGCTGTCCTGGCTGGAAGATCTTGTTAAAAAGCTTCTTGATATAGCATCCTGTGTGAGGAAGGCATGAGGGCGGAAGAGATCATTGAAGAGGGTAAGAGGGTAGTAGAGGTTGAACTGCAGGCTGTAAAGGCCCTTTTAGATAGGATAGACGAAAACTTTGCGAAGGCTGTGGATATACTTTACAACTGTAAGGGCAGAGTCGTTTTTACCGGAATGGGTAAATCGGGGATAATAGCCCGCAAGATTGCCGCTACCATGGCGAGCACAGGAACTCCCTCCTTCTTCCTGCATCCGGCGGAAGGGGTCCATGGCGATTTGGGAATGATAGCCAAAGGG
>JALWBK010000292.1:0-544 GCA_027037155.1 bacterium
TTCCCGCAGTTGGCGGGAAAGAAAAATGCATCCCCGAAGAACATTGATCTTACCTCTTTCAAGTTTGTCTTAGCCTGTGGAAAGTGCCACCCTGGAGGAGGACCTTTAGAAACGGATAGAGAGGGGCATAGATACGACAAATATATGAAGGAAAAAGGATATAACCCCGGAGGAGAAAATGACTTGGACGGCGATTACTACAAAGCCTTCTGGAGCAAAATAGGGGTGTTAGAAGCAGACTGTCTTATCTGTCATTTGCCTGGTTATCGATACGAAGAGAGGACAAAGCAAATCAAACTATTTAATTTTCGTTGGGCAGCCACAGCAGGTTCGGGTTTGGGCAAAGTTTTGGGTTCTGTGAAGAAAGGGGAGAAACCCAGGGTGATTTACGATCTGAAATTCTTTGATCCTCATGGCAGAGTGAAACTTCCCATAGTAAGGGAAGTACCTAAAGAAAACTGCCTCTTTTGTCATGTTGAAAGTGATTATAAGAAAAGGGGTGCCAGCTACAAGATACGAGACGGCGTTCACTCAAGAGCAGGAC
>JALWBK010000292.1:554-1731 GCA_027037155.1 bacterium
GGACTGAGATGTGTGGATTGTCACAGGGCAGGAAGCCAAGCTAAAGACAAGCGTATTGCTGGTTTAGAAAAGCATGAGATTGGCAAAGGAGACGATCCTGGTGGCTTTGTGCGGGATGATCTGGATAACACTGTGCGTCAATGTATGGACTGCCATTCTGGTGGAATACAAGGCGCTCCTAAAGCGGTTCACAAGGGACTTCCTCCCAGGCATTTGAAGAAACTGGCCTGTCAGACCTGCCACATACCTTATAGGGAAGTTAAGGCTGCTCTTATCCAAGATGCTACTCATTTCAATCCCGCTCCTGGAATTTTTCCACCTCCTAAGCGTATTTGGACTTTCTACGGACCTGATGCAAGACCGTGGAACTATTATGGAGAGCTTCATAGAGAGGGAAATAAATTTCAGCGGGTCTTTACTTTTGTACCGGTTAAGGTGTGGTACAAAGGCAAAATCTGGCCAGTAAATAGGGTACACAGCATGTGGGTAGGCATTATTAGACCTGGAGTGCCTGGAATAGACATGGTTTTTATGGTGGACTTTTTCAAATTATGGAAGGCACATTATGACCATCCTATGACAAACTTCCCTGCCCTTAGCAAGATAAGGGATGACAATGGCGATGGGGTTCCAGAAGTGAATCGTCCTGTTGAGATAAAAGCTCTCCTTGGGGTAGTGGAGAAATATCTCAAATCCCAAGGCAAACTTTCAAAGGCAGATAGGCTGGTACTGGTGAAAGATGCAGCATATACAGAGGACGGAGTACATTGGAAAACCTTAAATAAGTTACCTTGGGAAGCTACGCCTTACGCTTCTGTCTTTAAGTTCTCCCATGATATTTACCCTGCTGATGCTGCTCTCGGAGCCAAAGGGTGTACCGATTGTCATAGCTATAAATCTTCCTTCTTCATGCGGCCTGTTCTTGTTGATCTATGGGATGCCAAAGGAAATCTCCGATACGAGCCCAATTTCAAACTTTTAGGATATTCTAAATTGGCGGTAGATGCAGGAGCATTCCGCCAAGAGATTTTAGAACCGGTTCTTTATTACGGTTTTATTTTTCGGAACCCAAACGAATGGCTTGTCCTTTGGAACCCTGGGCTTTTTGCCACCTTACTCCTTCCAGTACTCCCATTCGGGCTTTTCTGATCCTCGGAGAATCATTCTAGCACCTCTA
>JALWBK010000293.1 GCA_027037155.1 bacterium
CTCTCGTAAGCCTCAACCAAGCCCTTTACACTAAACCTATCACTTTGCCTCAGCCCATTTACAGCCAATCTCTTTCTCAACCGTGGATAAAGTACTATCCCAACCACCTTATCTGCCATCTGAGTGTAGCTACCAGTCTCTACGATAAACCCGGTCTTCCCATCAAGCACTATCTCGGGTATGGAGCACACATTGTGAGCCACCACAGGTATCCCGTAATGAGCAGCCTCTATCCCTACCCTGCAGGACCCTTCGGAACCTAAAGAGGTGAGGCAGAGCACATCGGAAGAAGCATAGACTGAGGCAACATCCTCCACAAAATCCTCCAAGCCAAGCCCAGTTAGTCCCAGCTTACCGGCCAACTCTTCAATGTACCGGTAGTAATCAATACGGTTCTTCCTGCCTACCACTTTGGACTTCACAGTAAGTCGCTTTTCAACCTCCTTTACGGCTTTCAAAAAGAACTGAAGTCCCTTCACGGGATTGTATCTGGATACGTTGACCACAGTTGGAATACCAAAACGCTTCTTTTTTACCTTCCCTTTCTTAGAAAAGGCGTCGTATATAACCTGCGCATCCTCTGCACAGGCAAAGCCTAACCTCCTTTTAACGCAGAAAGAGGTACAGGAGATGGCATCCACCAACACACACTGCAGCCTGTTGTTTATGGGAAGAGGTACATGTCTGGTTCTCACAAAAATTAGATGAGGAAAAAGAACTTTCAAGGCCGTAGCTAATCGGGCATCTGGGGAAGAGTGGGCGTGAACAACATCAATGCCGTCTTTTTTAACCAAAAGGGCGAGTCGCAAAAGCCCTTGAAAAAACTTTAGCGGAGAAAAGCCCGTAACCATGGGAACATCGTCAATCAACCTAACGCGCGGATAATCCTTCAGCTCTTCCCTTACCCTGCTATGTCTAAAACACACCACCCAAACGTCGTGTCCAGCATCGGCAAGGGCTTTGGAAAGCGTCACCACACTGGCTCCTGTGCCGCCTCGCCCCTTTATGGCAACCATCTGTAGAACCTTCAATGACACCTCCAAATAAAAAGGGCCTGGGTTATAACCCAGGCCCTAAAGTTAACCAGAAAATTGATACTGTGGCAAACTACTGGGATATTCTTATGGTAGGATACTTGTCCTCCTTATCCCACTGTTTAAGCACCCTTCTGAGCAGCTTACCAGTAGGCGTTACCGGAAGCTGATCGCAGAAGCACACAGCCCTTGGCAGCTTGTAAACGGCTATGTACTCCTTACAGGACTCCACAATCTCCTTCGCCAGCTCCTCCGAAGGCTCATAGCCCTCATTCAGTATGATGTACGCCTTGGTGATCTCACCACGCACCGGATCGGGAGAACCTATAACGCCTGCATCCTTAACAGCAGGATGCTTCTTAAGAGCCTCCTCCACCTCACCTGGACCAATCCTGTATCCAGAGCTCTTTATCATGTCGGACTCTCTGGAGACAAAGAAGATGTAACCGTCCTCATCCATGTAAACAGCATCGCCCAGTCTGATTCTTCCGTTCTGCACAGCCTTCTTCTGCTCCTCAAAGAGCCTGTTGTTGTCTTCGTAGGGCTTCCAGTAGAGCGGCCCCGTAGGACCAACAACGGTAAGCTTACCTATCTCTCCAGGCTTACACTCATTGCCATTATCATCAATCACCTTGATATCATAGCCAGGGATAGGAACACCTATGGAACCTGGCTTGGGCTTCATGTTCACCGCGT
>JALWBK010000294.1:0-603 GCA_027037155.1 bacterium
CTACGATCCCACATGTGAAGCAGAAAGGTGCAACGAGGAGTGTTATTATCCCATAATTCCAGGAGAAGACACCTGGACCGATCCAGAGGTGGGCTATCACTGTGAATCTCTCGCCATATTTTTAAGCGAAATCATACTGCACAAGTGGAAAGAGCTTGGCATACCGCCGGATCACATGTGGTTTGTTCGTGTAGTGTTTCCCACGGGTATGCCTCACATGTTTCTCTTAGTTTGGAAGGAAGACGAAGATATGTTCTATGCCCTGGACTACATGCCTCAGGGGGAAATAGCCAAGGGACACACCTTGTGGGAAGCGGTAGAGTCTGCAGAGAGAAGCAAGGAAGAAAGTCCCCACAGCCTTGGGAAGCTTGAGGACGCACAGTGGAGTGTAGCTGCAAATTATCTCTGGTGGAAAGAGCTGAAAGACGAAGCCTGTAGTGTTTTCTACAAACCCCAAGCTGTTTACAACGGGCGGTATGTGTACATCAAATGGATAGAACCATCGGAAGACCCCAAACACATCCCTCTTACCCCAGAACAGATGAAGCAACTAACGGGAGAAGATTTGATGAAGCTTACAGGAAGAGGCCAGCTTGTGGAGAA
>JALWBK010000294.1:613-1725 GCA_027037155.1 bacterium
ATGATGTTCCACCATCATCCTGTATTATTTCGTCTGATGAGGAAGTGGAGGGTGGAGAGCAGTAGAGAGGGATTTTGATTTGTGTTATTCCTCCTTTCTCGTCTGTTAGTGTGTATATAATTTCTGCTTCCTTGTTATAAGGTACAATAGCTTGGATGAGTTGTATTGTCCTTCCGAATAGTATTCTTTCATTTCCGCTTTTGAAGTTTTCTACCTCTCCTGTATAGTTTATATTTACTGTAACTTTATCTCCTTCGAGATCTGAATAGTTTATCCTGATGTTATAGCTGCATCCTTTCTGTGAATAACTTTTGCTTATTGTTTTATTAACCATAGGAGGATTATTCAAAGTGTGAATCTCTTGAGCCACATCTTCGTAAGGAGTTCTCACCATTATCACAATTCTGTCAAGAGCCCTTCTTATAGCAGGACTTATAGGGAAACCTTTACCAAAAAGACCATGTTCTCCCACAATGTATCTTAGCACTTCTATTTCTGTCAACTTTTCATCTGAGCCCACCTCTTTTATGCTCACCTGAACACTGTCAGGAGACAAATCAACTGGAGTATTCAAAACGAGAGTGCCGTTCATATACACTTCTAAGTTGAAAGGGCCGCTTTTTTGAAGACAGTTTAGTATATCCAGAATCTTTCCCGCATTCTCCAAAAAAGGAACCTTCAAGCCTGTATATAATTTTTATTGCATCTTCAAACATTAAAGCATTTCCTGGAATGGTTAAGTGATAAAGAGGAACACCATCACTGTAGGTATCATTATCAAACCT
The DNA here is from genome assembly GCA_027037155.1 of bacterium. GTDB lineage: Bacteria > Thermosulfidibacterota > Thermosulfidibacteria > Thermosulfidibacterales > Thermosulfidibacteraceae > Thermosulfidibacter. The sequence goes on from JALWBK010000294.1 coordinate 1,399, forward strand.
TACTTCCTGACCAGAAGGAGAGTAGAATTCCACCTGAGGTGGTGGATTAAAAGCGCAATTGCCTTCAGTGTATCCGTATCCTGGAAACACTAGAATTAAGCATAAAAACAACACTACAGCTACAATGAAATTTTTAAAAACTTTGTAGCGACTCATAACACTAAAACTCCATTTCTTTTTTGAAATTTTATCTTTATGCAAAGAACTTTGTCAAGGAATTTTCAAAACTACTTTGAATTTTGATGCCTTGGAGAATCTGGTAAGTTATCATAAAATCTCAAAAATTCTAGTTTTGGCGATGCTTTTTGAGGTTGTCTAATCCTTGAC
>JALWBK010000295.1 GCA_027037155.1 bacterium
ATCAAACAATGGTCACAAAATCACACCAAACACAGGAGGTGTGAAATGTCTAATCAAAACTTAATCCCTAACACCGACTTCTTCAAGTCCCTTTCTTTTGAGGAACTCGTCTCTTACGCCCTCAACCCGCTTGCTCTATCTGACGGAAAGCTCTACTTAGAGCAGCACCCAGATGACAAGGGCGCTTCCTTGACACATTTTCTGACTTTTCTATCAAAGGACATGACCTGATATCTATTGCCATAAGCGCATATCAGGCAGTCTACAAAATCAAGATTCTTCTCTGCAAATATCTTCAGGGCATCAAAGAGAACATCTTTATCCACTGCACTTATTCCTTTTGCTTTGAGTAATTCTATAAGTACTCGGGCTGTCTCTTGTCTATTTACCTTATAAAACCCTGACAGTACGTAAACCACCTCGGCAATAACAGCATCATTCATAAAGACTTTCTTTTTGCCTGAAAAAGCTTGATCGAATAAAGTTTCTGCTTCTCTATAGAACTCTTCGTGATCTCTGAGGAGATACCTCAGCACAACATTGGCATCAATAATCGTTACACTCTTTTGAGAATTCATTTCTTGCTACCTCTTCTTCCATTTTCATTATCTCTTCTATGCTTTTACCCTTTATGGCATACTTTCTTAAAGCTCCGCCAGGCTTTCTAACAGGTCTTATTATTATCTCGTCGCCTACCATATCCACCTCTACGAGGTCGCTTCCAAGCTTCTTTCTTAATCTTGCAGGTATTGTAATCTGTCCCTTAGAAGTAATCTTTACCGTAAACATATTACTTCCTCCTTTTGTATTACGCACTATACAGTGTAAGGGGCAAGTTTCAGAAAGTCAATGAGAAATAAGGATTTTCCCTACCGAATTGACATCCCATTCAATCTCTCCTATCTTATGAACGAACGTTCAATATATGTGAACGGCAGACCAGAGATGGAAAGGGAAAGTAAAGTCCTATCCTTCATTGAAGCTTACATAGCCGAGCATGGTTATCCACCTTCTCTTAGAGAAATATGCGAAGGCTGTGGTATTTCATCTAAAAGCTCGGCGAGACTGGTTCTGAAGAGACTGGAAGAAGCAGGATATCTCAAACTCTCTCCCAAAGAAGCAAGGGGAATCAAACTCATACGACCTCTTTCAGGCATTCCTTTGGTAGGCAGAATTCCTGCTGGCGAGCCTTTAATGGATTACGGCGATGGTGTGGAAGAAGTGATTCCCGTTGATCCCGAGTTCTTTGGTGGTGGCAGATTGGTTGCCGTCAGGGTTAGGGGAGACTCTATGAAAAATGCTGGGATACTGCCGGGAGACATAGCTATAGTTAAGCCCGTAGAGGGGGACATTTCCGTTTACAACAGGAAGATTGTGGCTGCTGCGGTGTACGAGCCCGAGCCTTACATAACGCTCAAGAGGCTTGAGGTGAACGAAAAGGGGATAACGCTTGTTCCTGAAAGCGAAGGCTACCATCCGATGTTTTTCTCCTGGGAAGAGCTAAGACAGGGAAGAATAAGGATCATCGGAGTGCTCAAGGGCATAGTTAGAAGGGAATAATCCGTGAGCGGGTACGTAAATCTGAGGGTAAACACCGCCTACAGTTTCCTGTGGGGTAGTTTCACCGTTGAAGAGCTGGTGGATGCGGTGGTAAAGTTAGGACAAAAGGCTGTGGCCGTAACAGAGAAAAACAATCTCTACTCAGCAGTTAAGTTTTATAGGT
>JALWBK010000296.1 GCA_027037155.1 bacterium
ATCTAATAGATTCCAGACCTTGCGGGGATAGCTTTTGGGCAAATGTTCTTCCCATGTGGTCCCAGTCGCCTTTTAGGAAGATGATTCTCATTGACAACCTTCCAAGTCAAGCTCTGTGGCTATTCTGTTTTTCCCCATCTTTTTGGCAAGATAGAGTGCTTTATCTGCCCTTGATATTAGAGACAAGATATTGTCATCCTTTCGGGCTTCTGCAATGCCCATGCTGACACCAAGCTTTATCTCTTTATCTTCCCAGAGGATTTTGAGCTTATCTATGTTGTTCTTGATCCTCTCTGCTATCTTTACCGCATCCTTTAGCGGCAGGGAGACAACGATGGCAAACTCGTCTCCTCCATACCTTGCCACAGCGTCTTCGTCTCTCACACTCTCTTTCAAGAGAAAGCCAAGGGTTCTGAGTACCTGATCCCCAGCAAGATGGCCGTATCTGTCGTTGATCTCTTTGAAGTTGTCGGGATCTATCATGATGAGGCAGAAGGGCTTTCCTAACTGCCTGAGGGTTTCAAGTTTTAGGTTTATTATGCGTTCAAGGGCGGATCTGGTTAGGGTCTGGGTGAGAAAGTCTAACGATGCCTCTTCTATATGGAGGGATAGCTTCTCCTGCAGTGAGATTAGCTTCTCTGTGGAGCTTTTGAGAGCATCGCTTAGCTTTCTGTTTTCTTCTCTAAGTTTTCTTATCTCGTCAGTGAGAATCAGCATGAGATCTTTCAGGTTATCTTCCTGAGCGCTCTCTTGTATGTTTGCAAGCTTTTGATCGTATCTTTCCAGATTGTTGACGCAAAAGAGCAGGTTTTTGGTGGACTCGTCCAGTATCTCCTTGGTCTTTTTCTGAAACTTCTGAAACTGCTCAAAGTTGATCTTCGCGTTGAGCTTTGACGCGTACTGACGACAGAGGTTGGATATTTGCTCGTCTGTGGGGTTCTTTATGCCTTTGTGGAGAAGCTCTCCAAAGGTGAGAAAGAAGAGGGTGTAGTTTTCGGGAACTACCGGTATGTTCTTTTCCACCATATACTTAAGGGTTTGTCTCGCTATTTCGGAGATGAGTATGAGATCTTCTCTATCTAACTCCCCCTTATGCGCCTTATTGATAAGGTGATTCAGTTTTTCTTCCATAGGAGAACCTTCACTTTCTTTATTTGCTTCTCATCGCATTCTAACACCTTAAACTTTACATTGCCAACGGTTAACTCTTCTCCCTTTTTGGGAATTCTGTCAAGGTGGTACATTATCAGGCCTGCAACTGTTTCGTAAAGATCGCTTTTGGGGAGATTGATGCCAAGCGCCTTTTCTACCTCTTCTATCCGGATGTCACCTGGAACTACGAGAGTGTTATCCTCTAACACCTGAATTTCTGCCTGTTCTCTGGCGAAAAGATCGTACTCGTCGGCTATCTCGCCTACTAACTCTTCCAGTATGTCTTCCACAGTAATGAGTCCTGTGGCTGCCCCATGCTCGTCCACCACTATGGCTATAGGTGTCTTCTTTTCGCTCTGCATCTGCTTCAGTACATTCCAGATGGTTTCGGTTTCGGGTACAAACAATGAGTGTCTTTTGTTTATGTACTTTCCTACCTCGTCCTTTAGAGGCGCGTTTATCAGGTCAAATATGTTCACTATACCTTTGATGTTGTAGATGTGCTCTTCGTACACGGGGAATCTGGTGTATCCTGTGTGCTTTGCGGTTTCTATAGCGGTTTTTACGGTATGTTTTGTCTCAAGGGTCCTCACTTTAAAGATGGGCTTCATCACATCCTTTGCCCTCTTCTGTTTTAGCGAGAGGATGGATTTTATGATCTCCTTTTCCTCGACTTTTATGTCTGTCTCCTTTTCTGAGGAGATGAGAGTTGGAAGTTCTTCACGGCTCACGATAAGTTCTCGGGTCAGTCCTTCCTGACCCAGCAGTCTTAAAAGATGTATGAAGGGAAGGCTTAGGGGGCTAAGAACCTTATACATTATGGCAAAGACGGGAAGCACTTTCTGGGTGAATAGATAGGGGCGGTTTTTGGCTATGGTTTTGGGAATAGTCTCTCCAAATATGAGGATGAGGGGTGAGAGGATCAGGACAGTGTATAGCTCGTTGTTTATTCCAAAGTGCTCTTTTAACACGTAAGTCAAGAAGGCTGAGTTGGTTATAACGCACAGGTTTGTTCCAAGAAGCGTTGTGGCAAGAAGCCTTTCGGTGTGGTTCAAAAAGAAGCAGGCCCTTGCGTCGGCCTTTCCTTTAACTGGTGGAAGCGAGAGAAAGGCTATCTCTGAGCCGGAAAAGAAGCCCTCCAAAAGCAGGAGGACGATGGGTACTGTGATTATAAGGTAAAAGGCGGGATCGGCTTCCATGGGTTAGGCGGTACTGAAGGCCTTTTTCTTCAAGAGCGGGTAACCCATCTCTTCACGCTGTTTGATGTAGGCCTCGGCGCAGAGCCTTGCCAATTTTCTCACCCTTGCGATGTAACTGGTCCTCTCTTTTACGCTTATGGCACTCCTTGCGTCCAGTATATTGAAGGTGTGGGAACACTTGAGGCAGAAGTCGTAAGCTGGCAGTACCAGTCCCTTTTCTATGAGCCTAAGCCCCTCTTTTTCGTACATGTCAAAGAGCTTGAAGTGCATCTCCACATCCGCCTCTTCAAAGTTGAACTTTGAAAACTCAACCTCTCCCTGATGGTGCACATCCCCGTATGTGACGTTATCGACCCACTTTAGCTCAAACACGTTGTCAATGCCCTGTATGTACATGGCTATCCTTTCTGTTCCGTAGGTTATCTCAACAGATATGGGATCAAGATCTACGCCGCCTGCCTGCTGGAAGTAGGTGAATTGGGTGATTTCCATACCGTCCAGCCATACCTCCCAGCCCAAGCCCCAGGCGCCGAGCGTGGGCGATTCCCAGTCATCCTCTACAAACCTGATGTCGTGTTTCAAAGGATCTATCCCTAATGCCTTCAGGCTCTCCAGGTACACCTCCTGTATGTCATCGGGAGAGGGTTTGATTATTACCTGGAACTGGTAGTAGTGCTGGAGCCTGTTGGGGTTTTCTCCGTACCTTCCGTCAGTGGGACGTCTGGAAGGTTCCACATAAGCCACCTTCCAAGGCTCTGGACCAAGTACCCTTAGGAATGTGGCAGGGTTCATAGTACCTGCGCCTACCTCTATGTCATAGGGCTGTTGTATCACACACCCGTAATCTGCCCAGAACTCTTGAAGCTTGAGTATCATCTCCTGAAAATTCACCTTTACCTCCGTTTAGGGCTTTGCTATAGAGTTAACAGCACTTTATCGGTTCGTCAACTATTGGAGGGTCACATGCAGAAGTTGATGGCGGTGGTGTTGGGTGGCGTTGCTGATCACGCCGTTGAGGGATTAGGAAGAAGAACGCCCCTTCAGGTGGCGAGAACTCCCAATTTGGATCATCTTGCTATGCTTGGTGGATGTGGCCTTTATCATCCCACACTGATTGGAGAACCGGTGACTCCTGATTACTCTCTCTTTGTTATGTTGGGTAATCCTCCAGAGATTTACCCTGGAAGGGCTGCCTTTGAGGCCGTTGCCAGGGGAGTTAAGCTGGAGGAGGGCAGGATATATCACCTTGCAGAGCCTGTCTATGTTGAAGATGGTGTTTTGGTTGAGATGAGGCCTTTTGAGTCTGAGGAAGAGGAGGGGGAGTTTTTTGCTTTCCTTTCGGAGAATGTGGATCATGTGGTGAGACTTGATAAAGGACTGTACCTGGTTATGTCTGAGAGCCACGTTTCCTGCACCCATCCCGGCGTTGCAGGGGCACGGGTTGAGGATTCGTGTCTGAGTGATATGGCTAAACTTCCCGAGCAGTGGAGTGGAAACCTCAGGAGGATAGAGAAGGGGCTTCAACCTATAAATAGGCTGCTTTTTTTTGGGTGTGGCAGGTACACGAGCTTTTCTGGACCTAAGCTTCGGATGAAGCTCTTTTTCTATACAGATTCCATGTTCTTCTACGGTATGATGAAGTGGATGGGGTGCGAAGCTGTCTTTGAACCCTCTTCTAATATAAGATCTTGGCTAATAGGTGCCTTTTCAAAAGCTGCCAAGATGCTTGGTGATTACGACGGGATCTTTATATACACCGATTACATACACAGGTTGAATATTCAGGCCAAGGCGTGGCGTAGGGTAGAGGTGATTGAGGAGATGGATGCTGCCTTTAACATGGTGTTAGAGAGCATGGTGACTGAGGATATCCTCATTATGGTAACCTCTGATATAACACTTCCCAGTGCTGGCAATAGGCCTTGTTCGGGCTTACCTGTACCAGTGATAATTATGGGAGAGGGTGTAAGAAGAGGAGCCAGTGCCAAGTTTGATGAGGCACTGGCCGCCTCCGGTTCGTTGGGCATCTTAAGAGGCAAAGAGCTGCTTCTCACCCTCCACTCTTACATGGGTTACTTCTGTAGCTTTTAGTCTATCTCTTCGTACACTGGTACCTCTATGCCCTGTGATTCCAACTCCTTACGGTAGAGGTATTTGTTAACGGCATTCAGATATGCTCTTACCGAGGATTCTATGATGTCCACGCTGCTTCCCTTACCAACCACCTCCGTGCCGTTGAACCTCACCCTCACGGTAACCTCTCCAATGGCGTCTTTACCCTGGGTAACTGCCTTTATCTGATAGGAGAGGAGCTCTCCAGGGATTCCCGTTATCCTATCAATGGCCTTATAGGAAGCATCTACTGGGCCGTCCCCTATGGCTGAGTCTTGAAGGATCTCGTCGCTCCTTCTCAGCCTGACCGTAGCGGTTGGTAACAGTTTGTTACCGCTGGTGGTATGGATGTAGTCCAGTTCATAGGTTTTGACTGGCAGGGAGAATATCTCTTCCTGAGCTATGATCATTATGTCGTCGTCAAAGACATTTTTCTTCTTATCTGCAAGCACCTTGACCCGTTCAAGGATGCGGTTGAGCTGTTCTTCGGTGATGTCAACAAAGCCTAATTGCTCCAATTTTTGCTTCAGGGCGTGTCTTCCTGAGTGTTTGCCAAACACGATCTTGCTGGATGGGAAGCCCACGGTCTCTGGCTTCATAATTTCATAGGTGAGTGGGTTCTCAAGTACACCGTGCTGATGGATACCTGCTTCATGGGCAAAGGCGTTTTTGCCCACTATGGCCTTGTTGGGCTGTACGGAAACACCTGTTACATGGCTTACCAGCCTGCTGGTCCTGTATATCTCCCGGGTGTTTATGCCTGTGGTGAGTCCAAAATGATCTTTTCTGGTGTGCAGTGCCATCACAATCTCTTCCATGGCAGCATTTCCGGCCCTTTCACCTATGCCGTTTATGGTACACTCCACCTGCCTTGCCCCCGCTTCAATGGCCGCTAAGGAGTTGGCGACGGCAAGACCAAGGTCGTTGTGGCAGTGAACACTCACTACAGCTTTGTCTATGTTGGGAACCTTGTTCATGATGTAGGAGATCTTCTCCTTGAACTCAGAGGGTATGGCGTATCCCACGGTGTCGGGAATGTTGACGGTGGTGGCTCCTGCCTTTATCACCTCCTCTATTACCTGACACAGGAAGTCCAGATCGCTTCTGGTGGCATCCTCGGCGGAGAACTCCACATCGTCGGTGAAGTTTCTTGCAAACTTGACGGCCTCTATGGCTCTGTTGAGAACCTCTTCAGGGTCCATCTTGAGCTTGTACTTCATGTGGATTTCGCTGGTTGCGATGAAGGTGTGTATGCGTTTTCTCTCTGCAGGTTTCAGGGCCTCTGCACCGATCTCTATGTCCTTTTTCACTGCGCGGCAGAGCCCTGCTATCACAGGCCCTTTCACCGTTTCGGCGATTCTCTTTACCGACTCAAAGTCTCCTGGGGAAGATGCGGGAAAGCCAGCCTCTATCACGTCTACTCCCAGCCTTGCCAACTGTTTGGCCAC
>JALWBK010000297.1 GCA_027037155.1 bacterium
CATCGCCGAAAAGATGGACGAAGAGGAGTACTTCCCCGTAGAGATCTATAAGAAGCTGGCAGAACTGGGGCTTAACGCCATCACCATTCCCTCTGAGTACGGTGGCTCAGGCATGGACACCATAGCCTTCGCACTGGCAATTATGGAACTGGCAAGGGTTTCTGCATCGGTGGCCGTCACACAGTCTGTCACCAACATGGTAGCAGAGGGAATCTACAGATTCGGAAACGAGGAGCAGAAGAAAAAATACCTGCCCAAGATCGCATCTGGTGAGTATGTAGCGGCAGCCTTTGCACTAACAGAGCCTTGGGCCGGCTCTGACGCAGGAAGCATAAAGACCACAGCCACAAGAGAAGGAGACTATTACGTTCTGAACGGCAGCAAGATTTTCATAACCAACGGTGCCTACGCCGGGGTAATTATGGTAGCGGCCGTCACTGACAAAAGCAAAGGCAAAAAGGGCATAAGCGTCCTGCTCGTTGAACAGGGTACACCTGGTCTGACCATAGGAAAGGAAGAGAAGAAGATGGGTCAGAGAGGCTCAAACACCGTGGAGCTCGTCTTTGAGGACTGTAAGGTTCCTGCCGAGAACCTGCTCGGCAAAGAGGGTGACGGATTTAAAATCATGCTGGCAGACCTTGATGGGGGCAGGATAGGAATAGGTGCGCTGGCGTGCGGAGTGATGAGAGCATGCCTTGAAGAGATGGTCAAGTACGCCAAGGGAAGGGTCCAATTCGGCCAGCCCATAGCCAACTTCCAGGCCATCCAGTGGATGATAGCCGACACTGCGACAGAGCTTGAGGCTGCGGAAAATCTGGTACTTAGGGCCGCTTGGCTGAAAGACCAGTTCCTCCAGGGCAAAGGCGGAAGGTTCACCAAAGAGGCATCCATAGCCAAGCTCTTTGCCACAGAGGCTGCCAACAGAGCAGCTTACAGAGCCGTTCAGGTACATGGAGGCTACGGCTACTCAAGGGAATTCCCGGTTGAGAGATACTACAGGGACATAAGGGTAACCACCATCTACGAAGGGACATCTGAAATACAGAGACTTGTTATAGCCAGGCACGTATTGGGTCAGTAGCACATGAAGAAGCTAAAAGAGGGATACGTACAGGTTTACACTGGAGACGGCAAGGGAAAGACCACCGCAGCCTTAGGGCTTGCCTTTAGGGCTGTGGGACACGGAATGAAGGTCTTCATCATCCAGTTTATGAAGGGCTCTATCTTTTACGGTGAGCTCAAAACCGCTCAGATGCTCTCTCCCTACGTAACCATTGTGCAAAAGGGAAGAGAAGAATTCGTTCACAGGGATAATCCCCATCCAGAAGACATCAGGCTGGCCCAGGAAGGTATAGCTCTGGCTAAAGAAATAATGGAGAAAAACGAGCACGACATACTGATACTTGACGAAATAAATGTGGCTTTGGACTTCGGACTGGTAAAGCTTGAACAGGTTATGGATTTGATAGATAATAAGCCAAAGGACATGGAGCTTGTGCTGACGGGAAGATACGCCCATCCAGAAATCGTCAAGAAGGCAGATCTCGTCACAGAGATGGTTGAGATCAGGCATTATTACAGCGAAAAGGGCGTGGACGCCCGCGACGGCATTGAAAGATAACACTTTGGGGAGGGCAGCTATGGATATAAAAACCAAGAAAGGCCTATTTAACGAAGAGGCACTTGAAGAGGTGGCAAAGGAGAAAGA
>JALWBK010000298.1 GCA_027037155.1 bacterium
GGACAAGTTCAGAATTGGTGTAAGGACCTTGTTTGATTTTTGAGCAGTTGCACTTTTTTCAACGTTGTGTTATTTGCTAAATAACAGTCGAATAAATAAATAAAAACGTGAGGGCTAAAATGGGAAAGGGGAAAGTGATAACAGTAACCCTTCCTGAAGAGACGTGGAGAGAGCTTAAAAGAAAGGCATTCCTTGAAGGCAAAAGCATTTCAGCCTTTGTGAGGGAAAGGATAGAAGAGGAGCTTGGCAGAAAAAGCACTGTTTATGAAGAGGCACACAGAGAACTGGAAGAGCTATCCCGAAGGATTGGAGGGCACTTAGACAAGTGGAACAGGGAAGAGCTTTATGAGCTATAAAGCCTTCTTTGACACTAACATACTGGCTTATGAATTTGAGCGCAAGGATCTCGATAAGAGAGAAGTGGCTAAAAAGCTTCTGGAGAAATGGCGCCCCTCTGGAAACATGGTAATTTCAGTTCAGGTGCTGCAGGAACTTTACGTAGTGCTCACCAGAAAGATGGGAGTGCCAGAAGAAGACGCAGCAAAGGTAATAGAAAGCTATGCAAGACTACCAGTTATTGAAACGGACGTTGGACTGGTTCTTCACGGAGTAGAGATAAGCCGTAGATACAAAATTTCTTTCTGGGACTCACTGATTGTAGCAGCAGCTATAAGGGGTAACTGTCGCGTGATCTTTTCGGAAGATATGGCTCATAAGATGAAGATTGAGGGAGTGGAGGTAGTCAATCCTTTTTTGTAGAAGGAAGTATCCAATGTTTCAGTACCACTTCCTGAAAGCACGCCTTCTGAACACTGCAGCTTCTTCGTGCTCCCGGCGCCTGTCAAGAAAAGTGTGTCTGAATCTTACTTCAATCATTTTCAAACCTCTCTTTAAATTTTGCCATCAGCAACTGTCAAAGTCGGGATAGATGTATACAGTTTATACCATTATATGCATTGGTCTTGACTTTTTTGTATACAGCTCTAAAATAGACGCATGAAAATAATACCCGTTGTGAAGAAGTGGGCTCTTAACCCCGAATTTCTTGCAGGAAGAATGTCCTTTATCTCTGGTCCCCGCCAGATAGGAAAGACTACTCTCGTGACAGAGTTCCTTAAAGAGATAGGCCAAGAGAAAAACTACTACAACTGGGACACACTAACCGTGAAAAGAAAGTTTGCCCAGAACCCTCTTTTTTTCATTGAAAACATTCCTGAGCCTGTTCCAACGGTAACTGATGGCTTTCCTAAGTATTGGGTGGTTTTTGACGAATTTCATAAGCATCCTAAATGGAAGGAGCTGCTGAAGGGCTACTACGATGAGTTTCACCACTTCATCAGATTTGTGGTGTGCGGAAGCGCAAGCTTGGATACGTACAGAAAAGGCGGTGAGAGTTTGCTGGGGCGTTACTTTCTCTTCAGGATGTTTCCCCTTGGCCCGAGGGACATAACGGAAGGGGACAGGTTTGAGATAGGCAATGTATGGAATCCAAATGAGAAACCGGAAGTACAAGAAGTATCTTCTGAATTTGAAGAAGCAGTTAGAAGCTTATATGAACTCACTGGTTTCCCTGAGCCCTTTGTTATGGGAACAAGGGAGTTCTACAATCGTTGGAGAGACGAGCATATTACTCTACTCACCACTGAAGAAGTAAGGGATTTATCAAAAATATCGGATATCTTCAGGCTTCAGACACTTGTGTTTATGC
>JALWBK010000299.1 GCA_027037155.1 bacterium
GTAATAGGCCTTGAAGCGAAATCCCAACTGGAAACCTTAGGGGAATACCCAGATGTGGTTATCGGTTGCTGTGGCGGCGGATCCAACCTCGGAGGCATTGCCCTTCCCTTCTACGCAGATAAGGCCGCAGGAAAAGAGGTTCGGCTGGTGGCTGTTGAACCCAAAGCCTGCCCCACCCTCACCAAAGGCATATACACCTACGACTTCGGAGACACCGTGGGGATGACACCCTTGCTGAAGATGTACACCTTGGGACACAGCTTCATTCCTCCGTCCATACACGCTGGAGGGCTTCGCTACCACGGGGATGCACCCATAATCAGCCTTTTGGTGAAGGAAGGGCTGATGGAGGCTGTGGCGTACTCCCAGCTTGAGGTCTTTGAGGCAGCTTTAACCTTTGCAAGAACGGAAGGGTTCATACCTGCACCGGAAACAGCCCATGCGGTTAAGGCCGCAATAGAAGAGGCCAAGAAGGCAAAGGAAGAGAACCAAGAAAAAGTAATCCTCTTCTCCTTCTCCGGCCATGGCTTGCTTGATCTTGCATCCTACAACGTCTACTTGAGGGGAGAGTTGAAGGACTACGAGCTGAGCATTGAGGAGCTTAAGAAAAGCTTCTTTGAAGTGAGGGGAATGGCTTAAACAGCAAGGTGGCCCCCACATTGGAAACACCACTGGGGACCACCTTGCTCCCATTACGGCAATTTCACATATCAGTACTTCCACATAGGTTTAGGCACATAATGGTCCTGCTTGGGTTTCTCAAAAGAAGAAGTTCCTGCATGCGGGAAGCAGGTAAAAGTCCTTCTCATATTATCACCGATAACGCTCTCGCTTAATATTACAGGGGCAGAAGCAAGCCTATCTTTCACATACACACTATACATGCCCAAGCTAACCTCCACAGTCGCCATCCCCCTGAAATCCGAATCGGGTATTTCAAATGCTACCTCGCCGCCTGTTCTGTAAAGGCTTTGATACCCTGGAATATTCCCGAAATGATAAGATACTCTGCTCATAGGCTGTGAACCTCTTTTGATACCTACCAATATAGTGGCTTTGCTGTCCAGAAGATTCTTGTAAGCGTTAAACACATCCTGACCATTGGTTATTCCTTTAAAGGTCTTGACAACAGCTACAACCTTGCACCTATCACCGTACCTTATCTTCCTTAAATCCACCACTCTCAGGTCGTATTGTTCCGGAGTGATTACAAAACTGTACACCCTTTTATCATCGTCAAAGCTCTTATCGCGGGGATAGAGAACACCTGTGCGCAGAAACACTTCCACTGCATATTTTCCTGCATCCATACACTGAGCCGCTTTAGCCCATGTATGTCCTGTGCTTTTAAAACGGGTCCATGCTGCCTGACTCATTCTGAGACGGTAAGAGACATTGATGGGATAATAGGTGGCAGTAATTTCCAGAGGCTTCTCCATATAAATGGAACCCCCTCTGTTGACCACTTCAACGAAGAGATCATATTCCCCTTTGCAGTAAGGAACATTAGTTTTAACCAACCTCATCCTGCCCGTAAGAGATATATCTGGTCCCTTACGAGCCCACACAGGCAACACCATCAACGCCATTAAAACCACCATCGCAAACTTTCTTACTACGCCCATTTTTCTCCTCCATTTTTTCGTTCACTCTGACGGAATAAACAGAGTTTGTCAAATAAAAATTAGAAGTGGTATAAGAAAA
>JALWBK010000300.1 GCA_027037155.1 bacterium
GCATTATATGGTCTATTATCACATGCAGACCAACCCTCGGAATGCCCTTTTCATCAAAAAGCTCGTCGTCAGCACAGTGCATAGAAGCACTCCCCTGCGGATCAGCATCTATCAGAAGCACAGAACACCCCTTCAGAGCTAGGTACCTCGTGATAAGGAGAGACAGAGTCGTTTTCCCAACGCCCCCTTTCATGTTACCAATACAGAGCACCGCCGGTTTATTCATTATTTCCCCCCAGCAAAGTTCTCACCATGTCAAAGACCATGGCGTAGTCCGGGTCCTGAAGCTTCTTTTCGTGTTTGTCCACAGCATCGTAAACGGCCTTTCTTGAAATACCGAGAACAGAGGCTATATCTGTAACGTGATAACCCTTCTCCTTGGCAAGGACACAAAAAGCTGCCCTTGCATTTCTAAAAACTCTTCTCGCGTCAGGGGTAAGGGTGGAAAGCTTTCCCGTAAGGATGGCATCCACCTCGAACGGACTAAAAAGCCTCTTCAAGACATTGACCCATATATTATCAGCACTCTTTTCGCTTCTCAGAGCCCCGGCTCCCATCACCGACGTTATCGCATCGACTACTACTGACTTGCCAATGGGTTCTTCGCCGTGCGAAACTAGGACAATGTAAGTGATTATTCTGTCCAGGTTCCTAACAGAGTGAAATTCGGTCTCGGTCAGCAAACTTAGTGCTTCTTCGGTTATCGTTTTTCCTTCCCTTTCCAGCCTTGTGAGAACAAACTTTCTTACGAAATCCTTTGTTGGAGGAGATATATAGGCAACCCCAAAGGTTGAAAGACGCTGCCTGACCCTTTCAGGAATATGCCTGAGCATCTCAGGCTTCACATCAGAGGTTACTATCACCTTCTTGCTGTTAACATCAAACAGATCTAATATTTCAAACACCACCCCATGAAAGGAGCTGAAGTTTTTAGCGTTGAGAATCTGAAAGTCGTCAATCGCCAGTATATCTGCCTTGACGAGGGTCTGTTTTAGATAGGCAACTTCCTTCTTCTTGAAAGCTTGAGTTATAAGGTCTATCAACTCACCAGTGGTAAAAAGAGCCACAGTTTTTCCTTCCGAAAAAGCTCTCCAGGATAGGGCATGTATCATGTGCGTTTTTCCTACTCCTGATGGACCAAACACCAGCAGAGAACCAGAACCACTGCTGAGGAGCTCATTTGCAAAGTTCCATGCCTTTTCATTATTAGATGATACAATAAAATTACCCAATGACATCTTGTGAGAAGGTATCATCCCTATAAAAGAGCCCGTCTTGGGAACTTCTACGGGGGAAGCTTTTTCTTTCCCCTCTTCCTCTAGCACAGTATGAGAAACTGTTTCAAAAATAAAATCGCCAAGTTTTTTTCGAATTTTACCAGCTTCTTCCATAACAAAGTCCTTGACAAAACCAGGACCTCTCAAAATCCATTTATCCTTTTCTTTATGAACCGTCACTGCTAGGAAAATTCTAGGATATTTTGTATCCTTAAGTATGTCCGCCAACGTTGTAAATTCTACCTTACCCATGAATACCCCTATTATGTTACCTTATATGTTTACTCTGTTGTATAGTAACAGCAAACCAGTATTTACCAGAAATGTCAACTTGGACTAAAAAATAAAAAGGAAACACTTTACTCACACTGAAGTTAACACCTAACAGATTAAACAAGTGGTTAATGTTCAAGGGTCTGCAA
>JALWBK010000301.1:0-1136 GCA_027037155.1 bacterium
CCTATGCCTGAAAGCTGGAGAGATTTCTTTAACAAAACCGAAATAGTAAAGGAGTCATCCATTAGGGAACTTGAGGTAAAAGTAGAAGGATCTTAAGGAGGAAAGAGATGGAGATAACTTTAAAAGATCAGGAGCTTAAGGCCCTTTTAGAAGAAGTTCTTCTTAAAATTATGAAAGAAAGGCGCGAACTGTTCAAAGAAATTTTGGAAGAGGTTATAGAGGATATTGCTCTAAGCAGAGCAATTGAGGAAGGAAAAAAGGGTGATTTTGTAAGTAGGGATAAGATAATGGAGATACTATCCGAATGAAAGTAAAGTTTGAGAGAAGCTTTAAGAGAGACCTAAAGAAAATCAAAGATAAAGTTGTTTTATCTAAAGTAAAACAAACAATAGAAATGATGGAAGGCATAAAAGAGGTAGCGGAGTTTAGAGGAGATTTGAAAAAGTTGAGGGGTGGATCAAATCTGTGGAGAATTAAGCTTGGAGAATACAGAATAGGTCTGGAAATTGAAAAAGAAACGGTAATTTTTATCCGTGTTTTACATAGAAAGGATATATATAAGTATTTTCCTTAGCAGAGGTGCAAAATGGTAAGAAGGAGAAGAAAAAGTTTGGATGTTATACCCTTTGAGGTTGAGAAACCGCTATAGGATATAACCTTCGTAGATCCTGATTCCATTCTTGAACCTTATCCTCATTAAATTGACCTGAAGTTTTTAGCTGATCGCAAGGAGATAGAGAAAAGGTTTAAGGAATACATTTATAACGACATAGCTTGGGCTACTGAACAGAGAAAGAAGGGAAATCCTTATGCCCGATATCCTTCTGAAGCGCTAGTAAGTTGAGGTGGCCCCCAATTTTTAGACCAGCTATATAATTCACAAACCACCTAATAAAGAGGGGATCACCATGGGAAGGAGAAAGAAGTACAGCGCTGAGTTCAAGGCTAAGGTAGCTCTTGAAGCTATAAGGGAGGAAAAGACCATTAACGAGATAGCCTCACACTATGGCATACATCCCCAAATGGTGAGAGCTTGGAAAAGGGAGTTTCTCAAAAACACCTCCAGAGTCTTTGAAGACTAGTAGAAAACCCAGAGACTCAAAAAGGAGCTTGAGAAAGCCTACAGGAAGATAGGG
>JALWBK010000301.1:1146-1699 GCA_027037155.1 bacterium
GATGTATTGAAAATGGCGTAGACAAGAAGAAAAGGCGCAAGATGGCAAAGCACATGTCGGAAAGGCACAGAATAAGCCTCAGAAAGGTCACCAAGCTACTGAGAATTTCCCGATCCAGTCTGTACTACAAGGCTAAGGGAAAACCAGGAGAATCTCAGGCTAATGGAGCTGATAGACCAGAAGTGCACAGAGGATCCCGCAACAGAGTCAGAAGAATGAAGGAGTATCTTCAGAAGGTTGTTGGCAAAAGGATTTCTCTCAAAAGAGTAAGAAGACTTATGAGGAATAAGGGGTTGAAGGCTGTCTCTCCTGCTCCAAAGACCACAGAAAGCACAGTAACTCATTACATAAAAACATAATAATGCCCAATCAGGGTTCAGGTTAGGTCTTCCAACGTACCATACCTATGGAAAGTGGCAAATAAAATGAAAAATGGCTAATACATAGGTTCTTTAAAAAATAAAAGCTAAATGTGGTATTATAAGAAAGTTTGCAATCCTGCCCTTGACGCTTTTTGCCTGCTGTTTGTGTGGAAGTGGTTTCTCCTTACAAA
>JALWBK010000302.1 GCA_027037155.1 bacterium
GTTTACGATTGAGATAACTGTTAGTATAAATGCGGATAATGGTATAGAAATATTGCTTTTGTTTTTGATAAATTCTTTTACTTGTAGATTCCAATTTGAAATTATAGCTTCTAGAGCGAACATTGATGTTAAAATTATTCCCATTATAAAACTTCCATGTGTGTTAGTCCAAAGAATATGTACAGGTAATAGTATCAACAGATATCTGTGGTCTTGGGTATTTTTGAATTTTATCAACAGATACCAAAAGATAGTTATGAATAGAAATGACATTATATGTGGTCTTGTACTATACCTAGGGGAGGCACCTATTAGGACTAAAAGTGTTAGGGCGTAACAAAGGGACAGAGATAGGTTTATTTCTCTTAGTGTTTGTAGCAGAATAAGGATAGATAGTGTTATGATTATAAATTTAAATATGATAATACCTGGGATATGAAAAATAGTGTAGATCTTGTAAATTATAATTTGGAATAACCACATTGAATCTATCCAGGGTTTTCCGGCAAATGTATATGAAAATATATCTGTATGCGGTATGACTTTATGTTCAAGAATCCATTTGCCAGAAGCTAATTGCCACCATATGTCATAGCAGGATATTTTCTTGATAGATAAAACTAAAATTGCAAGTATTAAAAAACAAAAAAATACCCATCTTCCCAATTTTGTAAAAAAGGGAAGATGGGTAAACGTAGTTTTGGGCATAACCAGGTTTTTGCTTATTTCAGGTATACTCCTTTACAGTCAAAGGATAGGCTGTTAGCAGCATTGTTATTATAATTGGTTATTTCGCAAATAGCTTTATAAGTTTTTCCTGTTCCCTTGATATCCCCGAAGGTATTTACTGTTATAGAAGCTCCGTCGCAATTTACATCAGCAACAGTAGAACTTCCTTGGTCTACATTTATATTAATGTTATTCAAGTACCCCACCGATTGAGTTCCATTATAGCCACAGGATTCCAATTTACTTACGGTTACATTGCTTGTTGGATCTATGCTGCATTGGGCTACTATTTCTTGGGCACAGCTTCTTGATATGCTAATGAGATCTTTTGCTTTAGCTTTTCTTTTGTATACGTTGTACTGCGTAACTGCCACCGCTGCCAGTATGGCGATGATCGCGATAACGATCATCAGCTCAATTAGCGTAAAACCTTCTTCCCTGCGCTTCATCATCTTTCTCCTCCTCAAAATTTTTTTGCCTGTTGTCTATAGTAAGCAAAGGTTGTGCCAGATGTCCAGCCCTGTTTTTAAAGGAGTTTTTGTTGATGGGGGTGACAATTTTTGTCAAAATGTGACAGAAATTGTCGGGATAGATTTTAGTGGTCGTGGGTATGGTATGGAAGTGTGGGATGTGGTCATAAGGCTCTATCCAGCTTACAGGCTTGTTGTGTGGCTGTTTTACGGGGTTCTCTGCTATGGATTTTTGTTTAAGGGCGTCTTTGAAGTGTTCGTCGTTCTTGCCTCTTACCTTTTAGTTGCTTCCCTTTCCTTCAGGATAAGGAATAGGTACTTTGAAGCTATAGCGCTTGCCATTGATGTTGCGCTTTCGTTTTACTTTTCTTTGGCCCTTCACGTACCGGTTCTGATCCTTTTCACTTTGCCACCTCTTTTTGCTTCGCTTTTTCTTGCTGGATCTTTCTCGTGGCTTATTCTTGCGGAAGCCATTGTGGCGGATGTGTTTTTGGTTAGGCCGTGGTATCTTGCGGTTGTTTCTCACTGTTCCATTTTTTTAGCTTCTGTTCTTTCTTTCAGGAGGGTTGAGGCTGAAAGGATAAGGCGGGAGAAGGAGCGTTTGGAGCGGGAGTTCAGGGAAAAGCTTGAGATTGCAAGGAGGTTGTCTATGGAGTTTGCCCATGAGGTTAGGAATCCTCTTATGAATATTTCGGCTGCCGTTCAGATGATAAAAAGAAAGGGAATTTCTGAAGATGCAAAAAAGTGGTTTGCCGTAATAGAGGAGGAGATACGCAGGGCTTCCGATTTGGCTACTGAGTTTTTGAGTTTGGAGGGAAGGAAAGATACGTGCGAGGTTATAGAGGTGTGTGCTTTTTTAAGAGAGCTTGCGGATGCGGAGGTTTATTCTGGCAAGGTAGAGGTTTTTTGCGAGGAGCCGGTTTTTGTGTTTGCAAACAGAAAGGAACTGCAGAAAGCCTTTTTGAATATGCTCAGGAATTCCTTTGAAGCGGGGGCTGACAGGGTCTGGTTTGAGGTGTTTAAGGATGACGAGGAGGTTGTTGTGAGGGTTAGGGATAACGGTTCCGGTATAGAGCCCGAGCTGTGGGACAGGGTGTTTCTTCCGTTTTTTACCACAAAACCTGGAGGGACGGGACTTGGTCTTGCCGTGGTCAAAAGTGTTGTGGAAAGGCATAGAGGTAGGGTTATGATTACAGATAAGAACACAATTGAAGTGAGGTTGCCGTTGAGCCATGTCTGAGAGGATTTTGATAGTGGAAGATGAGAAGGTGCTGGCATCTGCTTTGAAGGAGTTTTTTGAGTCTGAGGGCTATGTTGTGGAGACGGCAACCTCTGTTGGAGATGCCCTTTCCCGTGAGGGTGCCGATGTGGTGGTGTTAGATGTGAGGCTTCCCGATGCAAGTGGTATAGATGCTATTCCCAAGTTTAAGTCTAAGTTTAAAGATGCGGAAGTGATTATGATGACTGCCTATGAGAAGGACGAGAAGACTGCTGTGAGGGCTTTGAGACTTGGTGCCTTTGACTACATAACCAAGCCGTTTAGGTTTGAAGAGCTTTTGCTGCTTGTTGAGAAGGCCATTGAGAAGGTGAGGCTCAAGAGGGAGTGCGAGAGCTTAAAAAAGGAGGCCGGAGAAGGCTTTTTTGGTGAGATGGTTGGCATAAGCGATGGTATGAAGGAGGTTTTTGAAAAGATAAAGAGGGTGGCGAGAACCAACATAACTATACTTGTTTGCGGAGAGAGCGGGACAGGCAAGGAGCTTGTGGCGAGAACCATTCACAGGCTGAGCGGTAGAAAGGGAGAGTTTGTTGCTGTGAACTGTGCGGCTATTCCTAAGGAGCTTATGGAGGCGGAGCTTTTCGGATACGAGAAGGGAGCGTTTACGGGGGCAAGTTCGTCAAAGATGGGACTTATTGAAAAGGCAAACAGGGGAACTCTGTTTCTTGACGAGATAGGAGACATGCCTCTGGAGCTTCAGGGGAAGCTTTTGAGGTTTCTGGAGGATAGGAGGGTCAGAAGGGTTGGTGGAAGGGATGAGGTGGAGGTGGATGTTAGGGTGGTTTCTGCCACAAATAAGGATCTGCAGAGGCTCGTTGAGGAGGGAGGTTTCAGGAAGGATCTTTACTACAGGGTTTCCGCCTTTACCATAGAGCTTCCGCCTTTGAGGAGGAGAAAAGAAGACATACCTCTTCTGGTGAAGTATATCTTGAGGGAGATTGAGAGGGAGATGGGCAGGCAGTACGTGCTTTCTTCTGGCGCTCTTAAGGCTCTTCTTCTTTACGACTATCCCGGGAATGTGAGGGAGCTTAAAAACATTCTTCAGCAGGCGGCACTTATGAGTGATGGAGTAGTGATGTACGAGCACCTTCCGGCGTACGTTAAGGAGGCTATTTCTGGGCCTGTTGGGCTTGAGATGGGTCTTGGAGAGGCGAGTCTTGACGAACTTGTGGCGGAATTTGAGAAAAGCATGATTTTAAAGGCTCTTTCTGCCGCAGGTGGTAGCAGGAAGAAGGCGGCAGAGATATTGAAGGTGAGCATGAGGTCTTTGCGGTACAAGCTCAAGAAGTATGGCTTGGGCTGATTTGCCTGACCTTCTGAATGAGCTCGTCCAGTATTTCGTCGGCTAAGTCCTCTTTGGGCATTTCAGGAAGATAACGGGTTTCACCCGATCTGTGGATGATGATCACTTGGTTTGTGTCTTTCTGGAACGCTTGGGTGGCGGTGTTGGCTACTATCATGTCCATGTTCTTTTTCTTCATTTTGTCCACGGCGTTTTTCACCACGTTGTCCGTTTCTGCGGCGAATCCTACGATGAACTGTTCTTTTCTCTTTTTTTGCGCTACGCTGTGGATGATGTCGGGGGTTCTTTCAAGTTCTATGTGTGTGAGCGTTGTTGTTTCCTTCTTTATTTTACTGGGTTGATAGGTTTTGGGGCGGTAGTCTGCCACTGCAGCGCTCATGATAAATACGTCCATGTCTTTTGCTATCTTCATTACCTCCTCGTACATCTCAGCGGCGGAGGTGACGTGTATGGTCTTTGTGTGGGGTGGGTCAGGAAGGTTTGTGGGCCCGCTTATCAGGAAGACTTGGGCTCCTCTGCGTGAGGCCGCTTTGGCTATGGCGTAGCCCATCTTTCCGGATGAGGGATTGCTGATGAACCTTATGGGGTCTAAGTGTTCCCTTGTGGGACCTGCTGTTACTAACACCTTTTTTCCTTTGAAGTCTTTTGTGGAGAGAAGATGCACTATTTCTTCGTAGATGGATTCGGGAGCCGGGAGTCTTCCTTTCCCTTCCGTGCCACAGGCTAAAGCGCCTTCGTCTGGCTCCATGACGTGTACGCCGAACTCTTTGAGAACGCTGATGTTTCTCTGGGTTGCTGGATGGGTGAACATGTTGTGGTTCATGGCAGGAACGAGCAGAGAGGGTCCTTTATGGGCGAGCCACAGGCAGGTGAGCATGTTGTCGGCAATGCCATGGACCATCTTGGCAATGGTGTTGGCTGTGGCAGGGGCAATCACCAAAATATCGGTTTCCTGCGGTATTGTGACGTGCTCCACCCTTTCGGGGGATGTGTACTCAAAGGTATCTATCAGAACCTCTCTCTGGGATAGCACCCGAAAGGTTTCAGGAGTAACAAACTTGGTAGCGTCCTGGGTCATCACCACCTGAACGCTGAAGTTGTTTTTTTTGAGCAGTCGTACGAGCTCACATATTTTGTAAACCGAGATGCCCCCTGTGACGCCAAGGGTTATTCTGTTGCCCTTTAGCCTCATATTCCCCACCTTTTGTAGAGGTTGTGTTCAACGCCTATTATATCCAGTATCCTTCCCACTATAAAGTTCACCATGTCGTCAATGCTTTTGGGGTTGTGATAGAAGGTGAGAACCGGTGGAAGCACCACAGCCCCTGCCTGAGTGAGCTTCAGCATGTTTTGTAGGTGGATAGCGTTGAGGGGGGTTTCCCGGGGGACCAGCACAAGGGGCCACTTTTCTTTCAGGGCGATGTCTGCGGCTCGCTCCACTATGTTGGAGGAGATGCCGCTTGCAATTCTGCCTAAAGTGCCCATGGAGCATGGGGCTATTATGCAGGCTTTCAACCGGAAGGAGCCTGAGGCTACGGGACTGAAGAAGTCTTTTTCGTCTATCACTTTGATGTTTTTACCTTTGGGAAGTTTGGCCTTTTCATGTTTGGCTATCTCTTGGGCGTTTTGCGTGAGACAGACAAAGACGTCATCTGTTAAGGAAAGATGCTTTATCAGTTGAAGGCCGATGGCGACTCCGCTTGATCCCGTGATTCCGACAAAGTAAGGCATCTCATTCTAAGCTGTAGAATACAAGTCCTGAGTAGAACTTAGGATAGAAGTAGGTGCTTTTTTGGGGCATGATCTTTCCTTTGAGGGAGTAGTCGGCAATCTCTTCCACCGTGGGTGGATTGTAGGAAAGAATCACCTTCCCCGCTTTTTCTAAGTACGATATGGCCTCGCTGATATTTTTGAAGTACTCAATTTTCAGCTTTTCCTTTACCTCTTCCTCCGTTATCCCCAGTGCGTTGTGGATGATTTCTCTGTGTAAAAGAACTATGTCAAGTTCATCGGAGGTGTCACTGAGGGAAAAGATTATCCCTTCACTTTTGAACAACGCGGCAAAGTGCCTTTTGCCGTATTCCTGAAGGATCTTTCTCAC
>JALWBK010000303.1 GCA_027037155.1 bacterium
TTATATGATCTCGGCGGCAACGGGTCTTTTGCTTGTAGAAAGTCTGTCAAACTACTTGGGATTGAAGAACATCTTTACCTTAGGACTTCTAATTTTCACCTCTGCAAGCTTCTTCTGCGGGCATGCCACAAGCCTTGGTGAAATGATAGCCTTCAGGGCTATACAGGGATGCGGAGAGGCATTCCTCGTAGCCACTGCAGAAACTATGCTCTTCAGCATCTACCCTCCCGGCAAAAGAGGGCTGGCCATGGGCATATACGCACTGGCCGTTAGCTTTGCCCCCTCTTTAGGACCAACCTTGGGGGGTTACATTACTGAACACTTAGGGTGGAGGTACGTTTTTTACATAAATGTTCCCGTCGGTATCATAAACATAGTAGCTGCTTTCTTCTTCATCCCACGCATCATGGATGAAAGGCGTCCTTTCAGGTTCAACTTTGTGAGTTTTCTTTTTGTTTCCCTTGCAACGATCAGCCTTCTGACGCTCTTATCCAAAGGACAGCAGAAGGGTTGGTTCCAGTCTATGTTTATCATAAAGTTGGCCTTTGCCGCTGCAGTAGGATACCTTCTTTTTGGAATTCATGAGATACTGTCCGAAAGACCTCTCATTGATTTCTCCATTTTTAAGATCCCAGAGTTCAGAATAGCCTTTCTCATATACTTCTTTATTCTTGGGCTCTCCATGTACCAGGTCTTCTACCTGATTCCCCTGTACTACGAAAAGTTAAGGCTTTTGGGAACTTTTGAGACAGGGCTTCACATACTTCCCATGGCAATAACTGTGGGAGCCTTTTCTATTATAGCTGGTGCTTTAAGCGATAAGGTGGGAGCTGCTAAGGTGCTGGTGGTCTCAGCTCTCTTTCTCATAATCGGTTCCTATGTGATTCTTCCAAAGCTAAACTACTACACCCCTAGGCTGAAGGCTGCCTTTTACCCTGTCGTTTACTCTATAGGCATGGGCATGTTTTTCGCACCTGTCACAACCTTGGCTTTGAGTAGGTTAGGGGACAAAACCAA
Organism: bacterium; assembly: GCA_027037155.1. Lineage (GTDB taxonomy): Bacteria > Thermosulfidibacterota > Thermosulfidibacteria > Thermosulfidibacterales > Thermosulfidibacteraceae > Thermosulfidibacter. The sequence goes on from JALWBK010000303.1 coordinate 1,018, forward strand.
CCTCGGTGTTAGCCTTATGCACTACATAAGGTTTGTGGGTGGCTCCTTCGGAACCGCCCTTGCTACCAATACGTTACAGAAGAATATCGCCTTTCACTACGACGAGATATGCGCTATGCAGAGCAGGGACCTGTACTATATCAAACAGTTTGTCCACAAGTGGTTCTTTGAGGTTTCCAGATTTTACCCACCTGAGGTGGCCTTAAAAAAGGCAAAGGCGCTTTTAGGATACGCCACCCATGTACAAGCTCTCAGCCACGCCTTTCAGAGTACCTTTGAAGAAACCTCCATCTACGCAGTAATAGGTTGTCTGTTTCTGGTGGTGTATCTGGTTAAGAGGTAGGGTCAAATCCCAAATTTCCTGTAAAAAGTGTGACCACATCTTCAAACTCCAACAACCTCTTCATCTCTTACCTCTAAACCAAGCTCTTTCCTTAGCTTGTCCAAATGCTCCAAATCCTTCTCGGTAAATCTTACCCTTTGCCATCTCCTTGATGCCCTCACCAACACTGCAAACACAAGCTTTAATGCTGCTCCTCTCTTTACCATGTCGGTAGCGTTTCATTAACTGTGTCTAGTACCAATAGGGGGTGATAGTGGTATGAAAGGCAAAGAAAGCATTGACAACAGAAAGGCCTTCCTCCTGTATTTGAGATGGTTTAACACCCAAAAACCC
>JALWBK010000304.1:0-488 GCA_027037155.1 bacterium
TTACTGATACTCCTTCATATACCCGCTTACCTCTGCCGCCTTTTTGGGGTCCATGTATCCCAATATCTTTGAAGCTACTTCAGGCTCCATATTTAGCAAAATCTTTGCCACATCCTGGGATGGCATGGTGTCAAAGATCTTAGCTGCCTTTGAAGCCCTCATAGTTGAGTAGTACTCGGCAAGCCTGGCAAATTTTTCCAACTCCTCCTCTTTACTCACCTTTTTGACTGGCTTCTCCTTCTTTTTCTTCAACTCCTCAATCCTCTTTTTCAACGCCTCTATTTCCTCCTTAAGCTTTTCTATCCTGTGCTCAGCAGTTTTCTTAGCCTCCAAAAGGTTCTCTATCTCATTCTTTATGCTGTAAAGCTCGTTGATTTGCTGATCCAACGACATCCTCAAGGTATCCAGCACCTTTTGCAGCTCCATATTAGCCACCTTCTCGGTCTTAAACCTCTCTAACTTCTTTGAACACTGACCAGCCCAAGCTA
>JALWBK010000304.1:498-5865 GCA_027037155.1 bacterium
CTCCTTTGCGACGCAAATTCATCAAGCCTCTTTATCTCTTTCTTCAAGACCTCCCTTCTAAACTCCTCATACTTCTTCTGCTTAAGCTTTTCCAAGATTTTCACCTCTTTCTGAAGCTCTATAAGCTCCTCAATTATCTTATCTTTCTCCCTGTAAAGCGCGGCTAATCTATCCTTTAAGGCCTTCTCCCTATCTCTGAGAGCAGAAAGAAGCTCAAAGTTGCTTCCCACCTCAGCAAAACTAACCACTCTATTGGGAAAACTGATGGATTTGATGTCATTAATCACTTTGTCAATCTCCCTCTCAACCAAGCTTATCTGAGACTCCACATAGCCAAGTTCTGCCATTTTGGCATCTCTAAGCTTCATCTTCAGCTGCAATACCTTTTCCAACCTAAACCTGAACACAACCTATTCCCTACGAGAAGAGTTTCTTTAGTAACTCCTTTGTCTCCTCAAAAGAGAAATGCTCCTCCATGTCCTGCCTCAAAAAGGATTCTATCTTCCCCTTGTACTCTATGGCCTCGTCAATACTGGCATTACTTCCCTTCTTGTAAGCGCCTATGTTAATCAAATCCTCAGCTTCCCTGTACACGGCAAGAAGGCTCTTAAGCCTTGCAGCCAACTGCTCATGTTCCCTGTCAACAATATCATGCATCAGCCTTGAAACGCTTTGCAAAACATCAATGGCAGGATAATGGAATCTTGAAGCCAACTCTCTCGCCAAAACTATATGTCCATCCAGTATAGCTCTTACAGCATCGGCCACTGGCTCCTCCATATCGCTACCTTCCACCAAAACGGTGAAGATACCAGTGATACTGCCCTTATCGGAATTACCTGCCCGCTCCAAAAGTCGGGGCAACAGGGAAAACACCGAAGGGGTGTAACCTCTTGTGGTAGGTGGCTCTCCCACAGAAATCCCTATCTCCCTCTGAGCCATGGCAAAGCGCGTAATAGAATCCATCATAAACAGCACATCCAGGCCTTTATCCCTAAAATACTCAGCTATGGTCATGGCCACAAAGCAAGCGGCTTTCCTCAAAACCGCCGGCATGTCGGATGTGGCTACTACCACAACGCTTTTTGCCAAACCCTTCTCACCAAGGTTCTTATCTATAAACTCCCTTACCTCTCTGCCTCTTTCCCCCACCAAAGCGATTACATTCACATCCGCCTTGGCGTATCTGGCAATCATACCTAAAAGGGTACTCTTTCCCACTCCGGAACCAGCAAATATTCCTATCCTCTGTCCCTTACCAACGGTTAGAAGCGCATCTATTGCCTTAATACCCGTAGGGAGAACCTCGGTGATAGGCTTTCTCTCTAAAGGAGGCGGCGAAGACCTGTATATAGGAAGCTCACACTCCCAGATTATTGGACCCTTACCGTCCATAGGATTACCCAAGCCATCAAGCACCCTACCAACCAGCCCCTCACCAACCTTTACCGAAACAAACCTTCCCGTAGCCAACACCTTGCTACCTACTGAAACACCGGCAAGCTCGCCAAAGGGCATCATAACCACGCGTTTGCCCCTGAAACCAACCACCTCAGCCAAGATAGGTCCGCCATTAACCCCACCGTTGTACTTTACACCCGTTCCCGGAAGGATGTAACAGAGCTCACCTAAGAAAGAAGCAGGACCCTCAGACTCCACAAAGAGTCCAACTATATTTTCAACTCTACCGTAGTGCTTTACAGGATCGTATTCCTCAAGAGACTGCTTTAAAGCCTCCAGCTTAGGAAAGGGATGATTCTTCACCACGCCATTTGCTCAACACCAATTCTTCAAACTCCCTGAGTCTCTCCTCCACACTCGTCTCAATGACCCCGGTTGTAGTCTCCACCACGCAAGCTCCCCTTTTAAGAGAAGAATCAGTAGCCACCGATACCGTAGCCGGCAGAGAGAGTCTCTCTTTAACAACATCGTAATCCTTGGGATTTAGCTTCAATTTGACCTTCTGCCCCTCTGCCACTCTATCGAGCAATTCTCTTACAGTATTGGCCACAACCTCTTCCTCAGGAACGACAAAAAATAGCTTCTTCATGGCCGTGCACACTACAGACACTGCAAGATCCTCTATCAATCTTAGCCTTTCCCGAAATTCCCTTTGAAGATCGCATAGGGTCTCTATACTCTCGGCTGCTCTGTCAAGAATAGAATTATACCTTTCTTCAATCACCCTTCTTGCTTCAGCCTTGCCCTCCTCAAATCCTCTATCAAAACCATCCTTAAACCCTTTATCAAACCCCTCTTTTCTGCCCTGATTTATCCCCTCCTGCCTACCCTTTTCATATCCCTCCTTCCGACCAGCCTCAAAACCCTCCTTATAGCCCTTTTCAAAGCCCTCTTTCCGGGCCTGATCCAGCTTCCTTTTAACCTCCTCTTTCAAGTCAAGCTTTATTTTAGAAGATTCCTTAACAGACTCCGAAACTTCCTTAACTTCCTCCTTTGAAATATCTTCAGAATCCGACTGTTGCTCATCCAAGATACTTATCAAACAAAACTTTCCTAATCTTCCCTCATCTATCTCATCGGCCTTTATGATGCGCCTACTACGTGATGATTTCTTCACCGGCGCCTCCTATTGAAATAACGCCTTCATCTTCAAGCTTCCTAACCAGCTCCACTATCTCCCTCTGTGCAGCCTCCACATCCTTCAGCTTAACGGGACCAAGGTACTCCATCTCCTCTTTAAGGGTCTCTGCAGCTCTCTTTGACATGTTGCTAAAGAACTTCTCCTTCAACTCCTCAGAGGCACCCTTGAGAGCAACAGTAAGCACCTTCTTGTCAACACGCTTGAGAATCTCTCTGATCGCAACATCGTCAAGTTTGACGATATCTTCAAAGACGAACATGAGGTCTCTAACCTGCGTAGCAAGGTCCGGATTCTGTTTGGCAAGCTCGTCAAGGATGGACTTGGTATCGTCTCTATTCATCCTATTGAGGATCTCTGCCACCGTCTTGGGACCACCAATCTCAACATTTGTGGTGCTAACACTCTGAAGCTTCTCCTCAAGTACCACAGAAAGACGTCTCAAAACCTCTGGAGAGATATCGCTCAAACTGGCAAGACGCTTTACCACCTCTACCCTTAAATCTTCAGGAAGCTCCGCCAAACACTCGGCAGCCTTTGGAGGATCCAAATGCGCAAGTATAAGGGCTATGGTTTGTGGATGCTCCTTCTGTATAATCTTGGCCAACTGCTGTGGCCTAATGTTCTTCAATGCCTCAAAACCGATGGATGTCTCCATATTTTTAACAAGGCTTGCCACCACCCTTTTTGCCTTCTCAGGACCCAATGCCTCCACCAGAATCTTTTTAGCGTATTCCACTCCACCTTTAGCAAGGTGTTCCTTGGCCACTGAAAGGGTAAAGAACTCTTCCAGAACAGCCTTGGCTATCTCTGGATCAACGGATTTCATCATAGCGATCTCTTTGGTAATCTCCATTATCGCTTCTTCGGAAAGCTCGCGGAAGATCTTGGTAGCAACCTCAGGTCCCAACAGAATAATCAATATAGCAGCCTTCTGAACACCCGTGAGCTCATCAACAGACAGATGCTGTTCCTCAACCTTCTCAGCCATCAGAACTCTCCCTCAATCCAAGACTCAATCAATTTAGCTGCAGCCCCAGGATTCTTGCTGGTCCACTCCCTAACCTTCTCAAGCATGGCTTTAGTCTTCAGCTTCTCACTTTTCAGATTTTCAAAAATGTCCTCCCCCATAAGCTCCTTGGCAAGCTCCTCCGATTCAGGAAGCTCAAGCTCCTCTTCCTCCTTCACTCCAGCAGCCTTGGAATACACAGCGACTGCCTGAGAAACACCAGCTTGAGAGGCTACTTCTTCAGCAACTCCCTCCCCTCTCAAGGGTACTCCAGGCTCCTCTTTTGCCCCGCCTCCCTCAATGATATATCTAACCAGAGGCCTTATAACGAACAGGAGAAAGAGAATAACGAAAACGAAAAACGCACCATACTTTATTAGAGATATTATAAACTCCCTCTGCTCCATCTTCTTCAGCTCCTCCGCCTCCTTCTTGAGCAGATCATTCCTAAACCTCAGGTTTACCACCTCAACCACGTCTCCTCTTTTACGATTGTACCCGATAGCAGCCATTACAAGCTTCTTTATAGACTGCAGCTCCTGCTCCGAAAGTGGCTTGTAAACCTCCTCTTCCTTTTTTCCTTTCTTCACCTTCTCATAATGGCCGTCTACAGTAACAGAAGCGGTGATTCTCTTTATAACACCAGGGGGCACAACAACCCTCTCTGTGGTCTTGCTTATCTCATAGTTTCTTGTAACCTTCCTGCGTGTGTAGTTCACAGACTGATTAGCCAAGATCTTCTGAGCAGGTCCCAGGTTGGATTGTACACCTGGCACCCCACCGACACCAGGGACCTTACCCTGAGCACTCTCTTCCACCGTCTGCTCACTTCTCACAACATTCTCTGGGTCGTAAACCTCCTTAAACTTCTCTACCTTGCTGTAATCAAGCTCCACAGTGACCTTGGCAACGGCCTTCCCAGGACCAAGGGTCCTCTCAAGAAGGGAGAGTATCTTCTTTTCATAAAGCTTTTCCAGCTTTCTCTTGTACTCCAGCCCCTTGGCAACGGCAGCTCCCATCTCCCCTTCTTTTTCCGCCAACATCTCCGTGAGGTCCCTTCCCAGCGTATCAACCACCGTAACGTTTTCTGGCTTCAGCCCCTCAACGGCACTGGCCACAAGATGAACTATCGCCTTCACCTGAGATGGCTTAAGATCCACACCAGGTCTTAACTTCAAAACCACAGTGGCTTTAGGCGGTTTTTGTTCTTCAAGAAAAACACTCTTTTTTGGAATAACCAGAAGGACCCGAGCATCCTCCACAGGATCAAGCTGCCTGATGGTACGGGCGAGTTCCCCCTGCAGCGCACGAACGTAGTTCACATGCTCAAGAAACTGGGTCATACCTATATTTGTCTTGTCAAAGATCTCAAAGCCAACACCACCACCCTTGGGCAATCCCTCGCCTGCAAACTCCAGTCTTAAAGCATACACCTTATCCTTGGGAACAAGGATGGTGGTTCCTTGCTTGGCAAGTTTAAAAGGAATACCCTTAGTTTGAAGCTCTTTCACAATTCTTCCTGCATCGGTGGGATCAAGGTTGGAGTAAAGGACACCATACTCGGTTCTACTCCCCATAAAAGCTACCGCCACCAGGGCAAGAAAGGCCAGAGCTGCAACACCAAAAACGACAAACTTCTGCCACCGAGGAAGTCTCTTGAAGGGCTCCGTAATAGACTTAAGATAATCGGCCAAAGCCATCTATTTACACCTGCATACGCATTATCTCCTGATAAGCCTCCAGAGCCTTGTTTCTCACC
>JALWBK010000305.1 GCA_027037155.1 bacterium
AGCTTGAAAAGGCCTACAGGAAGATAGGGGAACTGGAGCTGGAACGGGATTTTTTATCGGATGTCTTGAGGATGGCATAGACAAGAGGAAAAGGCGCAAAATGGCAAAGGAGATGTCGGAAAGGGACAAAATGAGCCTCAGAAGGGTTACCAAGCTACTGAGAGTTTCCCGATCCAGCCTGTACTACAGGGCCAAAGGAGAAAACCAGGAAAATCTCAAACTAATGGAGCTGATAGATCAGAAGTACACAGAAGATCCCACCTATGGTGTAAGAAGGATGAGGGAGTATCTTCAACAGGTTGCTAGCAAAAAGATTTCTCTCAAAAGGGTAAGAAGACTAATGAGGAAGATGGGCTTGAAGGCAGTCTATCCAGTTCCTAAGACCACAGAGAGCACAGCTACCCACTACACCAACCTTCTGAAGGAGAAAAGCATAACCAGACCCAATCAGGTGTGGTTTGCAGACATAACTTATGTGAGAGTTAAGGGAGGGTTTGGATATTGCGTAGCCTTCATAGACGCCTATTCCAGGAAGGTAATGTCCATGAGAGTGTCCAACACCCTTAGTGCAGACCTTTTGCGTTGAGGCAGCAAGAGAGGCTATATGCAAATACGGAACTCCTGAGGTCATCCACACAGACAAAGGTAAGCAGTTTGTTGGGAAGGAGTTTACAGAGTTCTTTAGGAGTTTGGGAACCAAGCTAAGCGTATCCGAGGAAGGTTTTAAGGGCAACGTCTTGATGGAGAGGCTCATCAGGACTTACAAGCATGAATGTTTGTACTTATGGGAGGAGTTGAGTCTTAAAGAGGCCAAAGAGGTAACCGGGCAGTTTAAGGACTACTACAACCGAGAAAGACCACATCAGGCATTGGGGTACAAGACACCGGATGAGGTGTACTATGGTCATAGCTGCTGTATTGTGGTATGAATTAAAAACTAAGAACATAGTGTCTCATTAACTGTGTCTGCCACTAAACACAAGGCCTTCCTCCTGGTTCAGTAAAGTAAAGCCTATAAGCTTCGTCCTTTCGTATCTTTCGTTCATCTCGGCAAGCACAAGATAAATGATCTTATAAGCAGACTCAGGTGTGCTGAACACCTCTATCACCTTGACCCTTCTCTTCACTTCCTTCATCAGCCTTTCCAGCATATTGGTGGTGTAAATGTAGGGTCTTATCTCTTCCGGATAGTCCATGAAGGTGGTCAAGGCATTGAAATTCTCTTCCCACTTCCTCGCAACCTCAAGATATTTCCTCCATTTGCTCTTAAAAGCCTGCAAGGCTTCTCTGGCCTCTTCTTTAGTTTTTGCCTTGTAAATCCTTTTCAAATCTTCAGCTACAGCCTCTCTGTCAGATCTCCTGACTTTTTTGAGGGAGTTCCTGACAGTGTGAAGCACACAGAGTTGAAACTTGGAACCAGGAAATTCCACTTTGATGGCTTCTTGTAATCCTGCAAGGCCATCTGCTATGAAAAGCTCAACGCTTTTTATTCCTCTTTCCTTTAGTTCTCTGAGTATCTCTTTCCAGATAAGCGAGCTTTCTCCCTCTGCACCAGAAAGCCAAAAACCAAGAATTTCCCTTGTCCCATCAGGTTTAAGCCCCAATGCCACATAGACAGGTTCTTTGTCCACTTCCCCTCTTCTCAGAGAGATATATGTGGCATCAAGATAGATGGCAAAGTAGCTTTC
>JALWBK010000306.1:0-11521 GCA_027037155.1 bacterium
CGTGAACTCAATGGTGAAGGTCTCTGGGCTCACATCCACGATGTTCCCCCTGAAAATCTGCGCTATCCTCATGGCCTCTGCTCTTGCCTCTTTCCTGGCATTGACTTTGACAAGCACAAGCTCCCTTTCCACGTAATCCTCACCACTGGCTGTTAGATCAACCACCTTGATAACATCCACGAGCTTTCTCAACTGCTTTACTATCTGCTCAATTATGAACGGATGCCCCTCGGTAACTATGGTGATACGGGAGACCTCAGGATCCAATGTCTCACCTACAGAGACAGAGTTTATATTGTAGCCCTTGGAGCTAAAAAGCGTCGCTATTCTCGCAAGCACACCAGGCTGATTCTCCACCAACAACGCTATAGTGTGTTTTTGCTTTTCGGAACCGTTTTTATCCGCCATCTCTCCTCCCTACGAGGGAAAGTTAATTGGTCTCATCTTCTTGAGGGTTTCGCCGTTCTTCTCTGTCTTAGGCTCCTCCAGTATCATCTGGTTAACCGCCGCCCCAGCAGGAACCATGGGCAGGACGTTCTCCTCCCTGTCCACCCTAACATCCACTATAACAGCACTTTTATGCTCAAAGGCCTCCTTCAACGCCTTCTTGAGCTCAGAAGGCTTTTCAACCACCATGCCCTTTATTCCGTAAGCATCGGCAAGCCTTACGAAATCGGGCTGTACAGAGATATCTGTTTCGGAATAGACCCTGTCAAAGAAGAGCTGCTGCCACTGACGCACCATACCGAGATAGCCGTTGTTTATTATCACCACCTTCACAGGAAGATCGTACTGAGCCACAGTTGCCAGCTCCTGTATGTTCATCTGAAAGCTACCGTCACCAGCTATGTCAATCACAAGTGCATCGGGATGAGCCACCTGAACGCCAATGGATGCAGGAAAACCAAAGCCCATAGTACCGAGACCACCAGAGGTGATAAAGTGTCTCGGATACTTGTGCTTGTAAAAGAGCGCTGTCCACATCTGATGCTGTCCAACCTCTGTACAGATGTACGCCTCACCTTGGGTCAGCTCATAGATGGTCTCTATCACCTGTTGCGGCTTAATGACCTTATCGCTCTTTTCATAACTGAGTGGGTGCTCCAGTTCCCATTTTCTAATCATCCTCAACCAATCCTGATGCTTCTTCTCCCAGTTAACGCTCACCTTCTCCAACTCTTTCAAGATCTGTCCTAGCACCACCTTAGCATCGCCCACTATGGGAATATCTACCACAACGTTCTTACTGATAGAGGCAGGATCAATGTCCACATGTATCTTCACAGCATTGGGAGCAAAGTACTCCACCTTACCCGTAACCCTGTCATCAAACCTGGCACCGATGGCTATGAGCAGATCACATTCGGAAACCGCCATATTGGCAGCGTATGTTCCATGCATCCCTAACATACCTATAAACAAGGGATGATCCCCAGGAAAGGCGCCGAGCCCCATAAGCGTGAGGGTAACGGGAGCGTGTATGGCCTCTGCCAGTGCCCTCAACTCCTCAAAGGCACCAGCCCAGTTGACCCCACCTCCCGCGTATATCAAGGGCCGCCTTGCCTTAACCATGGCATCAACGGCCCTTTTAACCTGCATCGGATGTCCCTGTATATTGGGATTGTAGCCTCTCCTTTTAACCGTCTCCGGATACTCAAACTCGGCCTCTCCCACTATCACATCCTTGGGCATATCAACCAGTACGGGGCCAGGCCTTCCCGTTGAGGCAATGTATATGGCCTCCTTTATGATCCTCGGCAGATCCTTGGTCTCTCTCACAAGGTAGTTGTGTTTGGTGCAGGGCCTTGTAATACCCACTATATCCGCTTCTTGAAAGGCGTCATTGCCAATTAGGGCAGTGGGAACCTGCCCTGTAAAGACTATCACTGGGGAAGAGTCCATATAAGCCGTTGCAATCCCTGTCACAGTATTGGTGCCACCTGGTCCCGAGGTGACAAGAGCCACTCCCGGTTTACCTGTAGAGCGAGCATACCCATCGGCAGCGTGGACTGCTGCCTGCTCATGCCTCACGAGAAAATGCCTGATTTTATCTTTATACTTGGGATAGGAGTCATAAATATTGATAACTGCACCACCGGGCAAGCCGAAAACCGTATCAATCCCCTCTCTTATAAGCGTCTCCCAGAAGATATCAGCCCCTTTCAGCTTCATTTCTCCTCCTCAACCACATCTTTATAAACGGCACCGGTAGAAGCTGAGGTCACAAACTTGGCATACCTTGCCAGATAACCCTTGGTTATCTTAGGCTTTGGTGGTCTCCACTCGGCTCTCCTCTTGGCAAGCTCCTCATCACTCAGCTTCACCTCAAGCCTTCTATCTGGAATATCAATCTCTATCTCATCTCCATCCTTAAGGAGCCCAATGGGCCCACCCTCAGCAGCCTCTGGCGAAACATGCCCTATGCAAGGTCCCTTTGTACCACCAGAAAATCTCCCGTCTGTAATCAGAGCCACCGAGTCGGCAAGGCCCATACCCACTATAGCGCTGGTGGGAGCAAGCATCTCCCTCATACCAGGTCCCCCTTTGGGTCCCTCGTATCTTATAACCACAACATCGCTAGGCTTTATCTTTCCACCAAGGATGGCATCCATAGCCTCCTCTTCCGAATCAAACACCTTAGCCTTCCCAGTAAACCTCATCATCTTCTCGCTAACTGCCGTCTGCTTAATCACGGCTCCGTCGGGAGCCAGATTCCCAAAGAGAACCGCTATGCCACCTTCCTTGTGGTAGGGATTATCCAAAGGCCGTATAACCTCCTCGTCCATAATGACCGCTTCATCTGCTATTTCATAAACAGTCTTGCCCGATACCGTAGGAGTGTTGTTGAGCAACTCCTTCAGTCTCTTAAAAACAGCAGGAATCCCTCCGGCGGCGTCTAAATCCTCCATCATAAAGTCACCACCAGGACGAAGATTTGATATATGGGGTGTTTCCCTCGCTATCCTGTCAAAGTCCCTAAGATCAAGCTTAACCCCTGCCTCATTGGCAACAGCAGTTATGTGAAGGACGGCATTGGTAGAACCGCCAAGCGCCATATCAACCCTTATTCCATTATGAATAGCCTCTTTAGTCATGATATCCCTGGGCCTCACACCCTCTCTTACAAGCTCAACCACCCTGTAACCAGAATCAAAGGCTATTCTTCTTTTCTTTGCCAATCCTGCAACGGCTGTGGCACATCCGGGAAGAGACATACCAATAGCCTCGGTCACGCAGGCCATGGTGTTGGCTGTGTAAAGACCCTGACACGAACCCTGCCCCGGACAAGCCTCAAGCTCGCACCACTCAAGCTCCCTATCATCAATCTCACCAGCCTTGTACCTTCCCACAGCCTCAAAGGTATCCCTAACCAAAGAGAGCCTCTTTCTTCCCAAACGCCCAGAAAGCATGGGACCTGCCGTCACAACGATAGAGGGAATGTTCAAACGGGCAGCAGCCATGAGCATTCCAGGGGTAATCTTGTCACAATTTGTCAGAAACACAAGTCCATCAAGCTTGTGCGCCTCCACAACGCACTCTATCATGTCTGCAATAAGCTCCCTGGACGGCAGGGAGTACTTCATACCAGAGTGTCCCATAGCAACACCATCACATATCCCGGGCACGGAGAAGATAAAGGCGTACCCACCAGCAGAGTGGATACCCTTCTCAATCCACCTCTCAAGGTCCCTCATTCCCACATGCCCAGGTATAAGATCCGTAAAGCTACTCACGATGCCTATGAAGGGCATCTCCTTCATAGCTTTCTGGGGCACTCCTGTGGCGTAAAGAAGCGCCCTGTGAGGAGCACGCTCCAACCCTTTTCTAACCTCATCACTTCTCATCTTCACACCCTCCGGATTTAAAACACCTAAAGCGTTATCTCTCCCTTCTTGACCTTGGAGATGATCTCATTCATCTTGTCCTTCAGCTCAAGCTTCTGCCTCTTTATAGCCTTTACCTCAAGCTCCTCCTCGGTGGTCAGATAAACCTTCTTCTGCAGCTCCTCCAAACGCTCTTCAAGTTGAGCGTGTTTCTCTTTCAAAGCCCTGAACTCCTCACTGGTCTCCATCAACTTCTCTATAATCTCCTGCTCCGTCATCACCCACCTCCCAAAAGTTTAACTCAAATTTATAACAGCTTTTCCATCACCAGTCCATCCTCACCGTCAAAATACATCCCCTTCCTCAATCCCACAGGCTCAAAGCCAAACTTTTCGTAAAGCCTAATAGCAGCCTTATTGGAAACCCTCACCTCAAGTATGATATAGTTTGCACCCGAGTCCTTAGCCATCTCCTCCACCGCCTCAAGAAGTCTCGTTCCAATCCCCAACCCCTGAAATTCCGGATCCACAGCTATGTTGGCAAGATAGGCCTCCGGGGGCAGTATCCACAGCACCGCAAAACCAGCAAGCTTCCCATCAACCTCTGCAACAAGGATCTTAGAAAAGCTCTTAAAAAATTCTCCAAAGAAGGCGTCAAAGCCCCAAGGCTTTTTAAAAACCTTTTTCTCTATCTTCACCATCCGCGGGATATCCAAAAAAGAGGCCTCCCTAAGCTTTATAGACAACGATTCCCCTTGTCTGCTCTGCATCCGACAACCTCAAATAGACAGGCTTCAGTTTGAGTACATCGGTAAACTCGCCTCTTCTTGCTTTCTCAAGGGCAGCCATGGCAACCCCTTTGGCTATACCCTCAACGGGAAAATAGGTGTAACCAAGCTTACCAGCGGCATCCCCCAAAAAGAGCACAGAACCTGCCACCCTCTCCACATCGGCAGGATCCAAAAGCAGATCGTCAGAAAGCCTCTGGCAACGCCCATCTTTCCATCTGAACATGGCACCGTAGAACTGATTTCTCCTCGCATCAAGCAAGGGAAAGAGCAGTCGCCCCTCCACCGGACAAAGATAAGCCATAGCCTCTAAAGTGGACACAGACACCACCTTTTTTCTCAGTGCAAAGGCAAAACCCTTAACAGCCGCCACAGCAACCCTCACACCAGTAAAAGAGCCCGGTCCCACCGAACACGCCACCACATCAATCTCTCTTTTATCAACTCCAGCCTGCCCCAAAACCTCATCAACCAAAACAAAGATGCGGGACGAAGTCTTCTTCTTTCCTTCAAGCTCTACCCCTGCAAGAAACTTATCTTCTTTAAAGAGCGAAACGCTCAAAAACTGGGTAGCCGTATCCAAAGCAAGAATGAACATAGCTCACACACCTCTCAACGATTGACGAAGCTATCCAAGCATATATATACAAAACAAATCAGCCACAAGGGGGAAACAAAGGTTGGGAACCGATGTTGTCTTTTCAGACGTTTTAATAATAGGCTCTGGGATAGCCGCTCTATCGTGTGCCTTAAAAGCCTATGAAGAAGGATTTAACGTAGTAATAGTCACCAAAGGCAAAAGGCCTGAAGACTCAAACACCGACCACGCCCAGGGCGGTATCGTCTATAAGGGCAACAACGACAGTGAGAAGCTCTTAATCAACGACATACTAAACGCCGGAGCCGGCGCCACAAATCCAGAAGCGGCAAAGATAGTGGCACAGGAAGGACCCAACCTCGTAAAAGAGATTCTCATAGACAAGGTCAAAGTGCCTTTCAGCAGAAACGAGGATGGTTCTTTAGATCTCACCGAAGAAGGGGCCCACTCAGTTAGAAGGATCATCCACGCAGACGACTTAACGGGCCGCGCCATTGAAAGAAGCATGTTGAAATACATCACCGAACACACCAACATCCAAATATACACATCCCACATAGCCATAGACTTACTGACCTTACAGCATCACTGCAAAAATCCCATCTACGTATACAGACACCCCGAGTGCCTCGGAGCATACGTGTACTCCATCAAAGAAGGCAAGGTCAAAAGGTTTCTGGCAAAGGCAACGGTCCTCGCAACGGGAGGGCTTGGGCAGATATTCCTACACACCACCAATCCCGAAGGTGCCACAGGCGACGGATTTGCCATGGCGTATCGTGCCGGTGTTAAGCTCATCAACATGGAATACATTCAGTTTCACCCCACAACTCTCTACCATAAAGACGCCAAAAGATTTCTCATATCTGAATCCGTGAGAGGTGAAGGAGCCATACTAAAGACTCCCGATGGCAAACCCTTTATGGAAAAGTACCACCCTTTGGGCTCATTGGCACCCAGGGACGTGGTGTCAAGAGCCATCCACGAGGAGATGACTGAAAAGGGATACAAGTACGTACTGCTGGATTTAGCCTCTTACATGGATCCCGACAGGATAAAGGCTCGCTTTCCCCACATTTACGAAACATGCCTTAAGTTTGGCATAGACATAACAAAAGAACCCATACCTGTGGTGCCTGCCGTTCACTTTGCCTGTGGCGGGATAAAAACCAACATGTGGGCAGAAACTGAGATGAAAAGGCTCTTTGCCGCCGGCGAGGTGGCATGTACAGGGCTACACGGAGCCAACCGATTGGCAAGCACCTCCCTACTTGAAGGGCTCGTTTTTGGAGATAGAGCGGCCAGAAGGATAAAAAAGAAATGGGATGAACTGAGCCAGGACTTTCCCGAACCAGTCCCATGGGTGGACACCGGAGAGTACGAGCCAGATCCCGCCCTCATTCAGCAAGACTGGATCACCCTAAAGCACATCATGTGGAACTACGTAGGACTTGTAAGAACGGAAAAGCGCCTTAAACGAGCAATCTACGACTTAAGACACCTCTGGTGGGAAGTTGAAGAATTCTATCGCAAAGCGAAAATCACGCGGCAGCTCATTGAGTTGAGAAACGGTATACTAACAGGCCTTGTAATCGCAAGGGCAGCCTATACCAACAGAGAATCCAGAGGCTGTCACTACAGGAAAGACACCCAGAAAAACTGAAAAGGAGGAGACGTTGAACCTCGAAAACTTTAAAGAGACCATCCAGAAACTTAAGAAAGAAAAGGACGCATTCATCCTCGCCCACTACTATCAGAGGCCGGAGATTCAGAAGGTTGCAGACTTCATAGGAGATTCCTTAGAGCTAAGTCGTATGTGTACCAACATAGAACAAAAAATCGTGGTCTTCTGCGGCGTATACTTTATGGCGGAAATAGCCAAAATCTTAGCACCGGATAAAAAAGTGCTAATACCCTACAGAAACGCGGGCTGCCTTCTGGCAGACATGGCCATAAAGGAAGAGCTGGAAAAAGCAAAGAAAGAGCACCCTGACGCCAAAGTAGTTGCCTACGTCAACACATACGCTGAAATCAAAGCTTTAAGCAATGTAATATGCACCTCAGCCAACGCCAAAGAGGTCATGCAAAAGGTAAAAGCAGACAAGATCATCTTCGTACCCGACAAAAACCTCGCTGCCTACCACGCCAAAAGCCTTGAAAAAGAGGTTATCCTTTGGGACGGATACTGCCCCGTCCACAACAGAATCACCTGGGACAGCATAGAACGAGTCAAGCAAAAGCATCCAGATGCTGTGGTCATCGTACATCCCGAATGTCCACCTGAAGTAACGGAAAGAGCCGACTTCGTAGGTTCCACCTCCCAATTGGTCAAATTCGTGAAAGAGTCTCCGCATGAAAAGTTCATAGTAGGAACCGAAGAGGGAACACTATTTAAAATGAAAAAAGAAGCTCCCAACAAAAAGCTCTTGCTACCCGATCCCATCCCCTTGTGCGATCAGATGAAGATGATAACACCCGAAAGGCTGATTCGCTGTCTTGAAGAAGAGATATACGAGGTTGAAATAGAACAAGAGACAGCAGAAAAAGCAAAGGCAGCCATAGAGGCAATGTTCAGGCTATGAAGCTGCATCCATTCCTTTACAGAGACAAACTAAAAGAATTCTTGGAAGAAGACATTGGCTCCGGAGATGTAACCACCCTGTCAATAGACTTCCCTCAAAGAAAATCAACAGCGCACATAATAGCCAAGGAAAGACTGGTTCTAGCAGGAATGCCCTTTGTAACAGAAATCTTCAAACTGCTGGACAGCTCTGCAAAATCAGAGGTATTCTTTAAAGAGGGAGATGTGGTTGATAAGGGAGAAACAATAGCCAAAATACACGCTGATATACATGCTCTGCTCATGGGGGAAAGAACAGCCCTCAACCTTCTTCAAAGACTAAGCGGCATAGCAACCCTCACAAAAGATATGGTGGAAAAGATCAAAGGCACAAAAGCAAAACTTGTGGACACGAGAAAGACCACACCCGGCATGAGGCTGTTTGAGAAGTACGCCGTAAGGGTGGGAGGAGCGCAGAACCACCGGATGGGCTTGTACGATTGCGCTATGATAAAAGACAACCACATAGCCGCTGCCGGCTCCATAAAAGCGGCCGTGGAACAAGTGAGAAAAAACGCCCCCTACCCCACTAAAATAGAGATTGAAGTCAAAAGCCTTGAGGAGCTCCAAGAGGCAATAGATGCAAAGGCAGACATCGCCCTTTTGGACAACATGGACGTAGAAACCATAAAAAAAGCCGTGGAAATAGCAAAAGGCAAACTCCTGCTTGAAGCCTCTGGTGGAATAACCCCCGACAACATAAAACAAATAGCCTCAACCGGCGTTAATTACATATCCACCGGCTTTATAGTCCACCACGCTGTGTGGAAAGACATAAGCATGAAAATATAAAAGCCTAAGCTACTTCCGATAAACAAAATCAATGATAGCCTTTTCCCCACTTGGGGACGAGCTTACAACGCGTATTGCGTACACACGAGTCACAGTGGTTGGCCTATCCATAGAAGCTCCAGTAAATAGCAAATAAGCTTTTATCGTGTAATTGCCAAGGGATGAAACCGGCAAATCTATTGTGCAGTTATCATTAAGACTGGATGGGCATGGTACGCATGTGCTATTGCCGTTGCACGTAAAGGTTACCCCTGCGTCCAACCCTGCCATTATAAGGTTGCACCCGCCCTTAGCTGCCGCCAATGCTGTGGTATACCTTTTAATAGATCCGGAAATAGAGGAAGAACTTCTTAACATGTAAAACAGACCCGTTATCATCACAAAACATATAAGCCCCAGAATAAGCACTATTATTAGGGCAATTCCTTTCTCACGTGTGCAGCTCTTGCCCATCTCTACTCCTAAAGGTTTCTGGGTCTTACAACGAACTTTATGATCTTCCATCGGTAATGTTGATAGTCATCGGGAAGATTAAGTGTTATCCCGTCTATGGTGGTGTTTCCAGTGAAAGTATAGTTTACATCTCTCTTACCTTCCTGAACGAGCAAGTAAACTTTAACACTTTTGAGATTCTCTCTTATGTCATCGTTTGTAGCGTTAGACGTGTTAATTCCATCAAGGACTACTTTCCAGTCAGCGACACAGTTTAGCAACGGACGAGAGCTGTTTATTTTTCTTTCCAAAACTCCCGTATGAGGGTTACACCAAGACGGTTTATCAGCAGTGGTGCTAATGTAGTACTGAATCTCGTAACATTTATTAGCGCATCCGTTGGGATTTACCATAGGAAAAGCTACATAAACTTCATTATTATCACAACTGGCTCCCGACACAGATATATCGCCTCCAGATATACTACCCGTTGCAAAGAATCTTTTGTCCCTGCTTCTTAGAATACTACAGCTTACTGCTCCTGTTTTCTCTCGGGCATCAACTATGGTGGTTAAACTTCCCCCTACACATTTGGCTATCAGGTATCCTCTCGTTTCCGGCTCTGTGTTGTTTATGGTTGATCTTATGGTTAGAGTGCCGTTACCCCACTCAACAATCTTTTCACTTTCGTCTTTTGCAATTCCATAGCCTAAATGCTCTATGTCCAACCTTAAAATCTCCAATCCCGTTGCCATTTCTATATGGGAGGTAACGGAAAAAGATTCCTGTTTCGTTCTCCTCATCAGTATGGAAAATCCATTATACGCCACACCGGCAAGCAAAACGATAATCACCATGGTGACAAGAAGCTCTATAAGAGAGAATCCTTCCTTGCTATTCATGGTTGCTCCTGAAGAGTTGAGGTCTCGTAAGTATAAGTCTTCCCTTTGTAAGTCCACGTTATTTTAAGATCAATCTTCTTAACCTTGTTGTAGAAATCGCTGATGGTACAGTTCACATAGTAGATTACACGAGAATTTCTTATCTGTCTGTCTATTGTAGTTGTGTAGGTCGTACCATTACCAGACAGACATACTTTTGTCTCTATCAGTTCATCTGCAAGTTTTGTTGCTTCGTTTCTCAACACATTCTTTGTAGAATAAACAAGAGACGTAGAAATTGCGTACAACAACCCAAACAAAAATATAGCGAGAATTACTATAGATATAAGCACCTCTACAAGCGTAAACCCAGTCCCTTCGCTATTCTTCATTGCACTTATCCATCCTTGCTCTCAAACCTGACAGAATAACACAGTCGTATTTGGCTGGATTTGCACCAGGATAGTAAATTCTACCATTACCAAATGTTCCTCTTTTCGTTATACTTATAGTCCCATTCATCGTAAAAGGAAGTGTCAAATCAATACAGTAGGTACTGTTACCTGATTGAGCACACAAAGAAGAATTACTAAGGGACAAAGTAAAGTCTTGCTTTTTTGTGAAGGCTTTTACTCTTAGTTCTTGTAAAAAACCATATATCCTGTTCGTTTCTTTCTCTATTTTTCTTGCTTTCATCCAATTTCCAAAATTGGGTATAGCCACGGACGCCAGTATCACTATTATAGCCATGGTTATAAGAACCTCTATTAGAGAAATACCTCCTTTCATCTTTCTATCCAAAGTATCAGCTCTCCTTTTGATCTTCTTGGAGATACCAGAGGAGTAGCAGTCTCAGGAGCGATTCCTTTATACCATGGAGTAGCCCGGTTGTTGTTTTCCGTAAATGTTTCTTCCGTTATCTGAACTATGTTTCCACCAGACAACTGTAAGAAAAGTGTTCCTTGAAATCCTTGAGTTCTATAAGCTCCTTCCGGACAGCCAGAATTCGAGTTTCCACCTGTAGCACAGTTCAATGCCCACATTCTTGATCTACCACCAAAACCACAAATATCTCCTGTAGGTTGTATAGTAGTGAAAAAGATAATGTTTTGCTCACTTGGGGTAGGATCGGACACATCTTTTTCCTTCATGTATCCCTCTTCCTCAGGATCAAGTTCCACATACCATCCTGTCGTCTTATCATCCTGAAGCAAAGCATTGCATACATTATTTTCGTCATTATACAGGTCGCTTAAAGGATCTATTTCGCACTTTTCTATATCATTAAGACAGGCATCAATTCTGATACCATATACTTTGTTGTTCTGGCTTGTGCTATTGTCAGTTTTGAAAAACCATCTTCCGGTTCCAAAGTATATAAAGTTCTCGTTGAAGCATTTCATATATTCAATCTTGGAAACAACAGGATTTATGTTAGAGCTGAACAGTTTTACATATTGCCAGTTATCCGGATCTTCGTCAGTTATTTTTATTCCTATAACATTTCCTTCCTCCGTGCTTTTATTAACTCCTACAAATACCATGTCTGTGTTTCCGTCTCCATTGTAATCCACGCCTTCTGTGAAG
>JALWBK010000306.1:11531-18026 GCA_027037155.1 bacterium
TTGTGGATCTGTGCATGTATCGTCAGGAGGATTTACTGCACTTGTTGAGTTACATCCAGTTGCTCCTCCAAATCTCATGCCTCCTATGAGGATCCTTCTACCTTTTATTGATATAATATATGGCGGAAGATCCACAAAATACACATGGCAATATTCAGGATCTGCAAGGTATCTAAGATAAGGTAAGGCGTTTTTTGGGATGAAAGCCCACAATTCTTCTCCAAGATGTGCATAGGTATTAGATGTACTGCTATCGTATAAAGCGGTAGAACCAAAAAAACCCCTTTTTGTTAAATACCCTGCTCTGAACGCGTGTAGCATTCCATCATTTGCTCCTACAAATACAACACTGTATTCAGGATACTCCACAGCTATTGGGGTTGAATATATTATATCACCCAGTTTCCATACCTTGCCGCTGTCAGTGGTTCTATTTCTACAACCCTCGATGTCTTTTCCTCTTATATACTCTATGAGATTGTCAGCAGAATTGTCTAAACAAGACGGAAACCCAGTGTTGTTCCCAAAATATGCAGAAAAAGCACTTTTATTGTTTTTAGTAAATTCCACAAGGGTGTTTTCCGAAGAAACCGTGTATATTTTCCTTTCAGTTGCGTTTTCTTGAGCAAGCTTTTCTCCTGCCTCCCACACAGGATGGGTTTCGTCAAAGGAGTTGTAAGTTTTTTCAAGAATGCTTCGCGTACCATTTGCGTAACTAGAGTAAGCTTTTATTTGAAGATTTCCAGATTCGTCCAGTATCCACTCTAAAATCCAATCTGCTGTTATATCCAGCTGTTTGTTTTCATTAGTATCTTCTCTAATATTCTGGACGATAAAGGAGTTATAGAGCCACCACGTATACAAATAGCCTATCCAGGTTACTTCTGTAGTCTGATTCTCACTAACAAATTTTTTGACAGGATAAAACACAGCCTGATGAGAAAGCATACCATTTTGAGCTTTCTCCGATAGAACAGAAACTGAAGTCCCCGACAAGGTTTGTGCTATTATTGCGTTTAGAACTTTCTCCAAAGCGTCTCTTAATTCCCTTGCAGAAGGAGCCATGAAAAAATTATCCGGCGTGCCATCATTATCCGAATCCCACTCAGCTTGGATATCAGGTATAGCATTATTGTTAGAATCTGAAAAACCACCATATTTAGCAGCTTTGCTCAGAATATCTACCGCTCTCTCACTTCTACCAAATGTATAAATTGTAAAAAGAGTTAACGTCTGTTTTCCAGACAGATCAGATCTGAGATCTGAAACATGAGAGTAATAAGCCACTCCTTCAAGATAATAACTTCCGTCCGAACTCAAACTACTACACCACTGAGAAGAATATCCTTCATTGGAAGCTATCTTATCCATCCAGTTTTTTATATTAAAGCTACTGTCTCTTACCACACCATATCCGCTAAAACATGTTCCCGGCAAATTTTGATCTTTTGTAGATTCTCCATCCGTTATCAAAATTACGAAATTTTTCTGACACCAATATTGAATAGGATCATAATTCGCATAGTTTACACTATTGTAAGCAGAAGCCTCAGCTTTGAAGTATCTTACAGCCTCATAAAGCGTTTCCGCAAGTGGTGTCCAATTGTGAGGATAAAGCAAAGGCAAAGGACTAGAGTCAGTTTCATAAACATCCTGATTCAAGAAAATGTCAGCAATACTCGTAGTATTATCTATATCCGCAATGTATCTCACAACATAACCACCATCTTTACCTATATCATCCTCATACCGGTCTCCATGATTAAAAACCATGATACCTAATCTTATCTGATTTTCAGGCATAGCATGAAGTATACCCGCAGGTTGCTCATCAACCTTTAACCTTATAGCATAGTACTTGCCACCAACTTTAAACCAAAATCTATCATTTCTATCTGTCCTTTCCTCATTTATTCCATCTCTATCAACTCCTACATAGAAAGTTTTCCCTATGTAGACACTTGGAAAGAATCCACGATAGCTGCATTTCTTCTTAAAGATATAATGCCCAACATATATATACTTTTCCAACGTATTGAAACCTTGGATGAATTTATTTCCATTTACGCCAACCTTATAATTCCCACCCACCAAGATCTTCAACAATATATCATACCTTCTCATAGTTAACCAGTTGAGAAAACTACCAGACCACTCTCCAGATGACGTTTCGTAAAAATAGTTACCAGTTGAATCATAGGCATACCTTTTAGTGGGGTCGAAGATACCATAATATACGGTGTTTGGATCAAAACTTGTGTCGGTTTCATCCAAGTCGAGTCCACTTGGCCAGTAAGCCGGAAACTTCATGCTTCCAGAATTGTCCACTATCAGTAACACATTGGCTTTTATCGAAGACGAAATGAAAGGCGGAAGTGAGCGATAGTATGTGCAATTGTAAGAAGATGCTTTGACTCCTACTGAAACTACTATAGAAAGAAATACAAAAACTGTAAAATTTATAAAACAAAAATTATTTTCCCTCATTCAGGAACCTCCGTTATTACAACCTCCTCCACTATATTCCCCATAAAAACAAGTTTTATATCCCCTTGAATAACTCCTTTTCGCTGCAACTCGATTAATGGGACAACTTTCTCCTTGAATTGTTCAAATTTCTCCTCTTTTCTGAAGATTACTTTGCCCTTTTCACTTAGAACAAAGCTCTGACCATTTACTATAACGGTCGATCCTTTAAAGATAACCCTCTTAGCTCTCAAAATTCTGACAAAAGGTCTGAGAGGTTTAGAATATATAATATTGGATGTGAAAATAAGTAAAAAAACTGATAAAACAAGAAAAAACTTTCGCATATCTAAATATCCTCCCATCTCAACAATAATTTACAACTCTCCTGTTTTCAAGGTATTATTTCCTCATTAGCATCAGAAAAACCAGAAGTGAGGTGACAACCCAGTTTCAGACCAGCTATAACACCTTTTCAATTGCACGGCTCCTCTACTTTAATCCCCAAGGTCTCCAGATCTTGTGATGCAGAGCCTCTTATGCAACTATATACTCCCTTTTTGTATCGGGAGGCAACACCCGAAGAGCCGAGGAGGAAGACGACAAGAAGGCTTTTCCACTGTGTATTCGTGCCAAGAGACCCTTAGCTAAACTATTGATATTTCTGGCTGGGGCGCCAGGATTCGAACCTGGGATCGCGGATCCAAAGTCCGCTGCCTTGCCAGCTTGGCCACGCCCCAGCAATGTAGTGCGAGAAATACTATAGGCAAAGTTACGGAAGTGTCAATAGAGAACGGAGGGAGGCCACAAAACCTCCCCCCATAGAGAACCACAACTTACTCGTGCAGTTCCTCGCAGTACTTCTTAACGGTCTCTTCGCTACAGGGCTGGGTTATGAGGGACACTATTATGAAGATTATGAAACCGATAAAGATCCAGTAGAACTGGTGAGGAGTGATTATCTTCTTGTTGAGGAAGAAGAAGTGAGGTTTACCATACTTCATCTTGGCGTAAAGCCAGGTGAACAGAGTAGCAGGTGTCATGGTAAGAGCTGTAACGATGGTAGCCGCCTTAGTGGCTCTCTTCCACCAGATTCCAAGAATAAGAGCAGGTCCGAGAGAAGCTATAATAACTACGAAAGCCCATCCTGAAAGGTCAAGCACAAGGCCCGGAGGATTCATAGCAATGAAACCACAAACCACAAGCAAGATTATAGTAATGATTCTCGCAGCAGTAACTGGCTTTTCCTCAACAAACTTCACATTGAAGGCCTTACCAAGCCAGTCTCTGGTGATGAGAGCGTTGAGAACCATGACCCATCCTGCAACGGTGGACATAGCTATGGAAAGACCACCAGCAACCAGAATACCCATGAGCAGTGGACTCCTGAGAGCCTCAACCGCCGCAATCATGGCGTAGTCTGTAACCTTACCGATTCCAAAGGCTTTCTTAATGAGAACCAGTATTATAATGGCAAGGGGTTTGTGCTTTGCTGCAGCGATAGGAGCTGCCTTAGCAGCAAGAGGATGATAGGTCTCCATAATGAGCTTAGCACCTATACCTATGATGGCAAGACCGAAGTAGAGTAACCCACCCATAAGAGTCGCCCAGATAATGGAGCGCTTGGCGGTCTTCTCATCCATGGCGGTGAAGAACCTCACAACTGTATAGGGCATGGTTGCGAAACCATAGTGCCAGGTCAGGAAGAATCCTATAACGCCCATCCAGGTAGCCACGAAGGGATGGGGTGCTCCTTCGGGGGCACTGGGTGGGTTGAAGATCTTTGGAGAGTTCTCAATAACCTTGTGAAAGAAGGCTTCCAAACCACCAACCTTACCAACCATGGCAAAGGCCGCAATGAGAGCTGCAGCCACCATTATGAGACACTGGAACATAGCATTCCAGGTTGTGGCGTACATACCTCCCAAAACTGTGTACAACAGCACTACCACAACTGCAATCCAAATACTGGTTACATAATTAACCTTGAGCAGTGCCACGAAGAAGATGGCTGTACCCACCAGGGACAAAACTATGTACAGTATCCCAGCGATGAAGGTGGGAATTCCAGCTATAAATCTACCGAGAACGGGCATCTCATACCTATCACAGTAGTAATCCGTAAAGGTAACGGGTCCGTACTTTCTCAATGGTCCAGCCGTCAGAACACCAGCTATGGTCATCCCAGCAATAATCCCAATAAGGGCCCACCACATGGGATAACCAAGGATGAATATAAACGCAGGAAGACCTAAAAAGCTTGCAGGTGAAAGATATGTAGATGCCAAAGCCGTACCATTAGTAAAGGCACCTACAGATCTTCCCGCCACATAGTAATCTGTGGCCTTTTGAGTAAACTTTCTTGAATAGACACCAACAGCGATAATAAGGACAAAGTATCCTATAGCAAAGGCTACAACAACAGGATCTGCCTTTACTGTAGCCTTACCTGCTTCAGCCGCCTGAGCTGCAAAGGCTACGCTAAACACACTAAACATAATTTACACCTCCCTTCACAATTTTAAACTTTGGAAAGAAGCCATGCCAAAAGAACATTAAATATCACCAAGCTCCAAACAGCTGCATACCAGAAAGCCGCTGGAGCTCCCATAACAAAGGTCTTAGGCAAAGATGGATTGGAAGCCTCCAATATCCACCAAAAAGCGGCATTAATATAAATGGCAAAGAAACACACCCAAAATAGCTTTGGAATTTTACTAAACATGCTTTACACCTCCTTTAAGGAATTTTTAAAAGATAGATTGAAAAGCCTCTCCTCACCTCCTTTCCAAATATTGTTTGCTTACAGCCCAGAGTATACATAGCGAGTTTGATTTTGTCAACCTTTTTTTGATATAAACTGAACCATGCTGATTCTACTGTCCACAGGGTGCTTTTACAAAAGCCCACTGGAAAAAAGCTTCTATATAGCAGACGCTTGCGGCTTTGACGGGGTTGAGCTGATCCTCAACGACATATACTATCTAAGCGATGCGGAAGAAAAGATAACCTCTCTTTCAAGAATATCTAATATAACTGTGTTTCATGCACCCTTTGTGGTGGATTCGTCCAAAGAAAGGGTTCAATCGCTGATGAGAAGTGTTGAGCTGGCAGAGAGATTAAACGTGCAGACCGTAGTTTTCCACCCTCCTCTAAAGTTTCTGCTTGATATTTCTTATTGGAGGTGGTTTTGGAAAAAACGATGGTTTGACGATGCCAAAGTAAACTTGTGCGTAGAAAACATGCCTTACATGAAATTCGGGAGGTTCCGAATCAATCTCTACTCTATCCATAAATTCAAGGATCTAAAGGATCTTGCCCAAAGAACCCCCTTAAAAATTGCCTTTGACACAACCCATTGCGGCACCAGCGGTACTAACCTGATAGAAGCCTTTGAAGAGTTGGGAGGGATAGAGAACGTCTATCACATACACCTCAGCGACTTCAAAGAAGAAAAAGGCGTTTTTTGGGAACATCTGTTTCCCGGAGAGGGAGAGCTGGAAATATTCAAGTTCCTGTGTTACCTTAAGGACGTAGGCTATAATAGAACCATAACCATTGAGATTTTTTCTAAGTACCTTCCGGAAGACGATAGGGAGAAGATAGAAAAGCTTAGAGCTTTGTTGGAAAGGATAAGGAGTTTATAGCATGAGTTGTAGAGATATTTTAAAACAAACCCTCCCTTTCTCAAAGCTACCAGATGCCGTGCTCGCCCATATATGCGAGACAAGCCGTCAGCGCGCTTACAAAAAAGGGGAATACATTTTTCAAGAGCAAGAGGACTTTAAAGAAACGCTTATGATAGTGGCCAAAGGATTAGTTGAACTCAATATCAAGAGGGAAAGAGAAATCATTTTAGGTTACCGAGGTGAAGGGGATCTTTTGGGCGAAGACTCTTTTGTCTCAAAAAAACCGTACAGATACAACGCACTGTGCGTTGAAGACACCGAGGTAATATGCATTCCCTCAGAGCTTCTTGAACAAATAGGAAGCAAGTACCCAGCCTTCTACTCATACTTAGCCTCCTTA
>JALWBK010000307.1 GCA_027037155.1 bacterium
AAGAAAGCTTTTGCAAAAGACAAGCGTGTTGAGAAAATCCCCCAGGAGATACAGACCTGTAGAACATGACAAGAACAGAGTGAAACAGCTGGAGCTGTTCTAAAGATCTGTGCTGCAAAACTTAAATACAATAATCTGCACAGTACAAGCATGGCGGACATTAGAGTGTCCGCCATGCTTGTTTTGGAGTCAAATTACTGAGAGCAAGGTTGGTAGGTTACAGGATCAAAGTAGTAAACAAAGCCACCATTAAGGTAATAGAATATCTCTTCTATGCACTCTTTCCCGTTTACATAAGTCTTTTCAAACAATAATGTTACATAAGCAGTGTGCTCTTCCCCATTTACTATCACGGTAAATTTGGAGTTGTAAGGGACGCCTATTCTCATATAACGGGGAAAATCAAAGCCTCTATATTTTTTAATGACAGTACCGTCTTTTGTTCGTCCTAAGACCCTGTGGAAGTTACCACCGTCGCAACAATATGTACCGTCAGGTTTTTTGGTAAAGTGAACGCAACCTTCAAGGTCTTCAAAACCCAATGACTCTATTTCTCCTCTATCTACTTCAACAGCTCCTTTACTCTCGCACAGCTTCACTAAATCGACATAGTCGTTGTCTACTTTGCCATAGTCAACCAACCTAAAACTAAGATCTCCTTGAAGTTCCCAACGTCCCCAGTAGAAGTCATTTCCTACCCTCACGTTTCCAATAACTATATCTGTTCCATTGTAAAAAACATGGTTATAGGGGTTAAAATATTCGTCAAGACCACCAGCACGTGCGAAACTAAGCATAAAAATAAGCGTTGCTACAGAGAAAAACATTTTCCTTAGCATGATCCACCCCCTTAATATGGGTCTCTGTCTTACATTATAGACAACTACGATGACCATTAAAAGTCAAGATAAAGCTCTACTTTATGACGAACTAAATGCAAGGCTCCTATAAAAATGTAGCTGTACTATTAATACCTCCTGTCAAGCAGAAAATCCCACTTTCTAACAATAAGAAGAGGATCAAAGTTTTCTACCAATATATACTACTGTGACTTCATCTCTACTGTGCCCTAAAGCCTCTGAAACTTGGTGACGAATTTCTTTTTCTTCCTCTTTGCTAAGCATAATCATAGATTTATCTAAACGGACATAGACTTCGTCCTGCCGCTTCTCCTTTAATTTCTGCTCTGCTAGGTAGGAGTAGTACTCCTGAGCAAACGCATGCCTCTCGGAGTGGAAGGTATAGTTTCTGTACTTGGGATGCTCCCTTCTAAACTCATCCAAAACATGATAAGCAAAATTTTGCCATTCCGCTTTCGTCTTTTCGGGTGGGATGAGGCTGTACCACCCTTGTCTTTTTGCAAAGTTTTTTGCAGCTTCAAAAGCTTCCTCTTGCCGCTTGTTCCATACAGGAACATCCCTTGGTCTTCCGTTCTTGGTATCATCGTTCCTATCAAGGCACAGTCTGCCTTTGGATAGGTCTTTGCTGGTTATTTTTATAGCGAAACTTTCGGAGGCGCGTAATCCAAAGGTCCTTTGGAGCTCAACGCTGTGCTTTAAAGCCAAATATCGAGTGTCTTCTGTCGTCTCATACTTATGTTGAAGCCACTGGATAAAGTTTTTGTGAGCTTCGTCAGACGCCGCTCTATTCACGTACACAAAGGATCCTTTCTGCAAACCGTATTCC
>JALWBK010000308.1 GCA_027037155.1 bacterium
CCTCAGTTCCCTGATCTCATCAATACCCCTGTTGGATGCAGCATCCATCTCCACCACATCCACAAAGGTGCCCCTATCTATCTCAACGCATGCCTCACACTCGCAACAAGGAGTAGGGGTAGGGCCCTTCTCGCAGTTTAAAGCTTTGGCAAAGATTCTGGCCATGGAGGTCTTTCCCACCCCTCTGGGACCTGAAAAGAGGTAGGCGTGCAGAATACGCTCCTTCTCTATGGCCCTTTTTAGGGTCTCCACCACGTGGCGCTGACCCACCACCTCGTCAAAGCTCTTGGGTCTCCACCTTCTCGCAATTACCTGGTACATAGCTCTTTGCACCTCAAAAGCGCATCAAGATTAACCTTTAAAAAATCAACAAAACTCTTTAATCCCCTCTTGCCCAATGGGTAAACCTTAGCAACGCAGGCACCAGCTCTTTTAGCCAAAAGCTCGGCTAAAGCGGGATTGTGACCCACCTCCTCAAGCACCACCGGGCAACTGCTTCTCTTTAAAGTCTTTACAAAACCCATAACCCTGCCAGGACCGGGTTCCCTGTGGGGAGCAGGCTCCAAAGCTCCCACATAATCTATTTTAAGCTCCTTCATAAGGTACACCCACGCCCCGTGCTGAGAAACAACAGTAAGTTGAGAAAGCAACCTTTCATACTTTTTCTTCAATTCAACCAACTTATCCTTAAGCAAAACCGCCCTTTTATGAAAAACCGGGGCTCCCTCTGGATCCAACTGTGAAAGTACCTTAACAAGGTCATCTAACCTGGCAGCGGACAAATCTAAAGATATCCATACATGCGGGTTGCCGTTCAAAAGCTTCAATCCCTCACACAGATACCAGATCCTTCTGGGCTTTACCCTCAACCAAGGCTCCGCACCACAACCTGCAGCCACCACCAAATCAGCATCTATTATCCTTTTGATATCCCCGTAACGCATCTCCCATACATGAACCGAAGCACCAACCGGAAGAAGGGTGTAAACATCAACCCTATCCCCACCCACATCCTTAACCAAAAGTGCAAGGGGCTGTATGGTGGCAACAACCTTAACCTTTGCAGAAACAGCGCCAGCCAAAAGAGAGAAAGAGACGATAAAAGCAAGAACCCTCACAGCTCCACTCCGCTTTTCTTCAAAAAGGCCTTAAGCCTCTCTATACTCTCCTCACTTAAGTAGTGTTCCATGACACAGGCATCCCTCTGAGCAACCTCAGGAGCCACGCCCAACACATCCTTCAAAAACTTCAGCAACACCGAATGGCGGGAAAAGACCTTTCTGGCAATCTCAGCTCCCTCAGGGGTCAACTCAATATACCCGTACCTCTCCTGCTCCACAAGTCCTCTCTCCTTTAGCCTCTTGAGAGCTGCCACAACACTGGGTTTTTTCACCTTCAACTGTTTCGCCACATCTGTAACCCGCACCACCTTCCCGCTCTGGGACAATAGATAGATTACCTCAAGATAGTCCTCCAGACTCTGCCCAAGCCTATCCTTCACCCCTCAACTCCCTCACAACTTTATCCACCTGACCAAGCTCCTTAAGCTCCCCGGAAGCGTCAAACCGCGAGAAACGTCTCAACTGCGGCGCCAGCCTTCCCTCCCAGGAGCCAACAGCCCTGTTGTACGCCTCCACGGTGGAAGCTATGCTCTTCCCAAGCTTTGCCATGTTATCCACAAAGGT
>JALWBK010000309.1:0-1041 GCA_027037155.1 bacterium
CCAGACCTCAAGACCATTGGAAAGCTTAAAGACAACGGGATTTATCTCCGCCATAGCCACACCAGCCATCAACACCCCTCCTATCAAAAGCGGTAAGATCCTTTTCATTCCTGCTCCTCCGGTAGGAGGTACCCGATGGTCAGGTTGTCCCTGCTAAGATACTTGCGGGCAACCCTCAACACATCCTCAACCGTCACCTTTCTCACATTCTCCACATAGGTGTTAAGGTACTTCCACGATTTGCCTATGCTCTCTAAGATGCCTATGTTCATGGCCCGGTAAAAGTTGGAATCAAGCCCGTAAATGAAGTCGGACTCCACCTGATTCTTAGCCTTTTCAAGCTCTCTCTTGCTTATTCCGTTCTTCTTCAGCTTTTCAATCTCATCCCATATAAGCCTCTCCACCTCCTCAGGAGTGGCTCCCGGCTTCACAGCCGCGTAGAAGCATAAAAGGGATGGATCTTTGGTCATGTAGCTGTAATAGGCACCGGCATAGAGGGCCTTCTGAGTATCAAACACAAGTGTTCTGTACAACCTGGAGCTCCTTCCTCCACCCAAGATCACCGCAAGCACCTTCAAGGCATACTCATCACCAGAGCCTATATTGGGCACATGAAAGCCACCAAAAACAAAGGGAAGCTGAGCAGAGGCGTTTTTCACCACAACCCTCCTCTCCCCCTCCTGTGGTGGCTCGTAGTAGGAAAAATGTGGGATATTGTCGTTTTTGGGTATCTTTCCAAAGTACTTATCCACCAGTTCAAAGACCTCTTGCGCCTTCACATCCCCCACCACCACTATCACGGCATTGTTTGGTGCGTAGAAGGTCTTGTAGTGCCTTTTCAAATCCTCCAGAGTGATGGACTCTATGTCCTTCATCCAGCCGATTACGGGCCAGTGATAGGGATGGGCCTTAAAGGCCGCCGCATACACCTCCTCCACCAGCAGGGAGGTGGGATCATCTTCGGTTCTTAAGCGCCTCTCCTCCATAACCACGCTCTTTTCCCGCTTGAACTCCTCCTCATCAAACTTGAGGTTCACCATC
>JALWBK010000309.1:1051-5776 GCA_027037155.1 bacterium
ATCTTCAACCACGATCACCTTTAGGCCATTGTTCAGCACCTTCTCCTTCGCCTCAATACCCAAGGTCTTACCTCCTGCATAGCTTGTTGTCATGATTATCGCTAAAAACAGCAAAAGCCTTTTCATTTTTCACTCCCCTTACCGGAACCAAGTTTCACCATCCTTTTTAGAAGTTCCACCTCTTCCTCAGTGAGGTACCTGAAGTGCCCCTCAGGCAGCCCTTTCAAAGTGATGGGGCCAACGGCTACCCTCACCAAATCCTTAACGGGATGGCCTATCTTCTTAAACATCCTCCTTATCTGCCTCTTTCTACCCTCCTTCAAGATCACCTCAAGCTTCGTATGCCACTTCTTCTTGTCAATAACCCTTATCTCACAGGGCAGAGTTTTGCCCTCTGGGTAAAGATAAATCCCTCTTCTCAGCTTGTTGAGCTTCTCCTCGCTCGGAGCACCCTCCACGGTTACGATGTATCTTTTCGGTACATGATACTTGGGATGAAGCAGCCTGTAGGCAAGCTCACCGTCGTTGGTAAGAAGCAAAAGTCCGCGGGAGGCCCTATCCAACCTTCCCACAGGAAATACCCGTACATCCTTGATGGGAAGCACATCGTATATAGTGGTCCTGCCCCTTTCGTCCCTCATGGTTGTGAGCACATTTTTGGGCTTGTTAAAGACCATGTAGACCTTAGGCTGTATCTCCACAACCTTACCGTCAACGGTCACTATATCTACCTCGGGATCCACCCTGTAGCCATACTCCTTCACCACAATTCCGTTGACAGCCACCCTCCCCTCGTCTATTAGCCTTTCCACCTTCCTTCTTGCACCCAGCCCACACTCCGCCAAGAACCTATTAAGCCTCAACTTTTCCGCCATGGTAAGCCACTATAGACCTGAAGATTTTGAGTCCATCCTCTCCACCAAGTATAGCCTCACAGCACCTCTCAGGATGAGGCATCATCCCAAGCACATTCCCCGTTTCATTACAAATGCCTGCTATATCGTATACGGAACCATTGGGGTTGAACCCGTGATACCTGAAAACCACCTGCCGGTTTTCTATCAGAGACCTTAAAGTACTGTCATCGGCAAAGTAGTTGCCCTCCATGTGGGCGATAGGAATGGATAGCACCTCCCCCTCTTCGCAAAGGCAGGTAAAGGGCGTCTCGTTGTTCTCCACCACCACATCCACGTACTCGCATACAAACTTGAGCCCCTTGTTTCTCAGCATGGCACCCGGCAGAAAACCGGCCTCCAAAAGTATCTGAAAGCCGTTGCATATACCTATCACCAGCTTACTCTTGTCTTTAACAAAGTCCCTCAAAGCCTCTATTATCGGTGAAGTTTTGGCGATGGCCCCTGCTCTCAAATAGTCCCCGTAGGAAAACCCACCGGGAAGTATGATACAGTCAAAGTCAGATATATCCTTTTCCTGGTACCACACGTACTCGCAGTCCTCACCCAAAACCTCCTTCACAGCCCAGTAGCAGTCCATATCACAGTTGGAGCCCGGAAAAACAACCACACCAAACCTCATTATCAATCCTCCACAATCTCCCACTCGTAGGTCTCAATTACAGGGTTAACCAGAAGCTTAGCACACATCTCTTCAACCATTTCCTTCACCTGCCCGCGGTCAACCCCTGTGAGATTCAAATATATAACCTTGCCGACCCTTACGTCATCAACCCCTTCAAAACCCAAGCTCTTCAAAGCTGCCCGCACAGCCTTACCCTGAGGATCAAGAACCGAAGGCTTTAGATTCACAATTATCCTCACCCTCACCTTTCAACCTCCACAAGTCAGTATAGGAAGTCTCTTATACCAACCTGTTGACAAAGAAAATAGCTCATCCTATCTTCATAGACGCAAGCGGAGAGGTGCCCGAGTGGACGAAGGGGCTCGACTGGAAATCGAGTGACCGGCCACAAGCCGGTCCGCGGGTTCGAATCCCGCCCTCTCCGCCATAACTAATGAACACACCTGGTTGCTGTGGGGTCCTGTGCAACGGAGCCCCGTGAACCCCGCCAGGCCCGGAAGGGAGCAACGGTAAGCGGAGTGCTCCGTGTGCCGCAGGGTTGCCTCACAGCAACCTGATAAGTTCATGGACGCGAAGAAAGTCATAATCACCGTAGGAAGGGCCCTGTGGGAAGAAGGGCTCGTAACATCCCATGGTGGAAACATCTCCTGCAGAATCGCTGAAAATAGAATCCTAATAACAAAAACCGGTACAAAACTCGGGTTTCTCTCGGAAAAGGACTTGATAGAGGTGCCTATCCCGTCCACCAAAGAGGACTTTCCTCAGGCATCATCGGAGTTGATCGTACATTCAACCATCTACCAGTTAACCGATGCGCAGTGTGTGGTTCACGCCCACCCTCCCTTCACCGTTACTCTATCTCTGATGAATATGGACATAGAGGCCTTAGACACAGAGGGTAAACTCACCTACAGAAGATGTCCCGTTATTGAGGTAAACAAGCCCCACGCCTCTTGGGAGCTTGCCCAATCTGTAGCCGAAGCCTTAAAGAACAACCAGATTGTATGCGTAAAAGGACACGGGACCTTTGCCAAAGGTAAGACTTTAGACAAAGCCCTATTCTACACCTCTGCAGTAGAATTCTCTGCCAAACTCCTGTTCAATCTAAAAGTGAAATAACTGGCGGGGAAAACTCCCCGCCGTATCAATAGGCCTCTTCGGAGTAAAGATCCTTCTCCGTGAGTTTGGTGGCAAAGGTTTTGTAGGTCCAGAACTTGTAACAGAGCATAATAGGCACAAACAGTAAAGCCACCACCGTCATCACCTTCAGAGTCAGTTCACTGGATGAAGCGTTGAACACCGTGAGGCTATAGGCAGGATTGATGGACGATGGAAGCAAATTGGGATAAAGCCCCGCAATGCCCCATGCGGAAGCCCCCACAATAGCTATAGCTGAGCTCACCCACGCTCCAAAGGGCCTGTCAAGCTTTAGAAAAACAGGAATCCCCAAAAGCCCCACCACGGCAACAGCGGGAAAGAGCATCAGCAAAGGATGATCAACGTAGTTCTTCCATAAAGAAGTGGCCTTGTAAGATACAACAAGAAACAGCACCGCAAGAACTAACTCAGCTACCCAAAGTTTTTGGGCAAGCCTCACAAAGCGATTCCGATAGTCACCATAGGCCCTGAAAGCGAGCCAAGTCGCACCGTGCACGGCAAACATAGCTATAAAGAGTAATCCACCCAACAGTCCGTAGGGGTTGAGCAGGGTAAAGAAGGTTCCCCTGTATATACCCTGAGAATCAAAGGGCAGTCCCTTAAAGATGTTAGCGAAAGCAACGCCCAGCAAAAGCGTAGCTGCAAGGCTTGAAATGCCAAAAACCATGTCCCACCGCTTCCTCCAGACTGGATCCTCCTCCTTACTTCTGAACTCCACCGCGACCCCACGCAGTATCAGCGCAAAAAGCAGCATGAGCAAAGGTGTGTAGAGTCCGCTAAACATCACAGCGTAAGCCCTGGGGAATGCGGCAAAAGTTGCCCCACCAGCGGTTATAAGCCACACCTCGTTGGCATCCCAGAAAGGACCAATGGCGTTGTAGGCTATTCTTTTCTCTTCCTCGCTCTTTGAAAACAGGCTCAGCATCCCTGCACCTAAGTCAAAGCCGTCCAGCACGAAGTACCCTGTCCAGAGAACACCCCACAGGACAAACCACACAACTCTATAGAACTCGTGTCCCATAATCCACCTCCTTAAACCCTTTCGGGTCCTTTCTTGGCGTACTTGGCAAGAAGATAGATATCAACTACACCCAAGAATGAATACACCAGTATGAACACCACAAACGAAACCAAAACCTGTGAAGGTGAGAGGGGAGAAACCGCATCTGCCGTTCTCATAAGCTTGTACACAATCCAGGGCTGCCTGCCCACCTCAGCCACTACCCACCCAAGTTGACAGGCTATATAGGGAAGTGGAATTGCCAAAAGCAGCACCCTCAATAGCCACCTTCTGTTCTCCACACCCTTTCTGGAAAGCCACGCCAGCAGAGAAAGCAGTATGAAAAGCACTCCAAGGGCCACCATAAGCCTGAAGGAAACAAAGGTAAGGGTTACAGGGGGCCTATCCTCAGGAGGAAAGTCCTTTAACCCTTTAACTTCCGCAGAGAAATCGTGGAAGGCGAGAAAGCTTAAAAGCCCCGGGATCTTACCGACTTCAACTGCGTTTCTCTCATGTTCAGGATCCGGAATTACAAAAAGATACATAGGGGCAGATTTTTTTGTCTCCCATAAAGACTCCATGGCAGCAAGCTTTGTGGGCTGAGTTTCAGCCACCTCGGAACCGCTGAGGTGCCCAGTAAAGGCAACCACAAGCGAAAACACCAAAGCAAAGATAGAGGCCACCCTAAAGGACTTCTTAAAGAACCCCACCTCGTTCTTCCTCAAGAGATGGTAAGCGGATATACCCATCACAAAGAAACCTGCCACCACATAGGCTCCGGGAACGGTGTGCAGAAACTCCAACCATCCAAAGCTGTTGGTGAAGACATCCCAAAAGCTTGCCAGCTCGGCCCTGCCGTTTCTCATCACATAACCCACAGGATGCTGCATCCACCCATTGGCAAGAAGTATCCACAAAGCTGAGATATTGGAACCAAGAGCCACCAGCCATATAGCTATGCAGTGTAGTTTTGGAGATATTCTGTTCCATCCAAAGTGCCACACAGCGATGAAGGTAGACTCCAGAAA
>JALWBK010000310.1 GCA_027037155.1 bacterium
TTTTGAGATCATTGAGCCCATTAATAGAAAGCCAGTACCACTTCCAGATGATATCAGTAAGTGGCCTACAGTGGACATTTTTATCCCCACTTACGACGAGCCCCTGGAAGTTTTACGTCCAACCATAGCTGCAGCGCTTGCTATAGATTATCCCAAGAAGGAAGTGTATGTGCTTGATGACGGCCGCAGGCCTGAGGTGAAGAAATTAGCCGAAGAGCTTGGTGCTCACTATATAACCCGTGAGACAAACGAAGGAGCTAAAGCTGGAAATATAAACCACGCCCTGAAATTGACTAATGGTGACCTCATCGCAATATTTGACGCTGACCATGTACCAACAAGGAGTTTTCTGCAGATGACAGTTGGGTTCTTCCTGAAGGACCCCAAACTTGCCCTTGTACAAACTCCACATCACTTCTATAACCCTGATGTTTATGAAAGAAATCTGTATCTTGAAAAAGTGCTTCCTGAAGAGCAGCAGTACTTTTACCATCTTGTCCAGCCCGGTAAGGACCTGTGGAATGCTGTCTATTTCTGTGGTTCGTGTGCTGTATTAAAAAGGGAAGCACTCGAGGAGATTGGAGGTATAGCCCAGGAAACTGTGACAGAAGACGCTCATACCTCTATAAAGCTTCATTCTCGTGGCTGGAATTCTGTTTATCTTGGAATTCCGCAGGCGGCAGGTATCGCCACTGATAGATATGCCTACTATGTTTCCCAGAGAGGTAGGTGGACGAGGGGGATGATACAGATTTTCAGGCTTGATAATCCATTATTTAAGAAGGGATTAACAATACCACAGCGGCTTGCATATCTAAATTCAATGATTCACTTCTTCTCGGGATATGCAAGGATTGTTTTTATTCTCGCTCCCCTGTCCTACCTGCTCTTTGGAATCTATCCATTGATCGGAACTGCACTTGATGTAGTAGCATACGCGTTCCCGCATCTGATGGGAGCTGTGCTCACAGGTTCACTTATGTCAAAGAATGTGAGACACTCCTTCTGGACAGAGATTTACGAGACAGCGCGTTCGTACTATTCCCTTGTAATATCAACCATTACTTTGATCAACCCGAGAAAAGGTAGATTTGTCGTAACTCCCAAAGTGGCAAAGGAGGATGAGTATTACTTCGATATCAGGCCAGTGAGACCTCTCCTTGCACTGCTCGCACTCACAATTCTTGGCATAATCTTTACGCCCATTCGCTGGAAGACTCATCCTGACGAGATGGATGCTGTAATCATTAATGGTTTCTGGAATGTGTTTAATTTCTTCATTGTTCTTGCCTCGACCTTTGTAGCGTTTGAGAGGCCGCAGAGGCGTCGATACTACAGGGTGGAGGTTGATTTACCCTGTCAGGTCTGGATACGAAGTAAGGGGTATATTGGCAAGGTGGAGGACTCATCTGAGGGTGGCGCTAAAATTACACTCAACAAGGCTATCGATCTTCCCAAAAATGTTGACCTTATAATCTTTGGTAAACAGGGCAAAAGGGTTTTTGTTAGAGCAGAGGTAGCCTGGTCGGTTAAACTGGAAAACTCCACAATTGCCGGGTTGAAATTCAATCTGACCGATGAAGATATTGAAACCAGGAAAGACATAATTCAGCTTATTTATTCACCGGCTGATAAATGGATTTATACCGAGGCTGAGGAGGATA
>JALWBK010000311.1 GCA_027037155.1 bacterium
TTTACACTCTGAGGCGCTTAACCGTCTCTTTGATTTTGCCTATCTGTTCTTCCACGG
This sequence comes from bacterium, assembly GCA_027037155.1. Taxonomy (GTDB): domain Bacteria; phylum Thermosulfidibacterota; class Thermosulfidibacteria; order Thermosulfidibacterales; family Thermosulfidibacteraceae; genus Thermosulfidibacter. The sequence goes on from JALWBK010000311.1 coordinate 58, forward strand.
TTCTTACCACTTTGGTTAACAGACTACCGGTCTCTCTGTTGTTCTCAACACTTGCTGATAGCCTTTGGATGTTTTCGTTTATATCTTCCAAGGCTAAGCTCTCTTCGCTCATGGCATTGTTGATTACATGGTTTGTTTCCACAATCTCATTGACAACCTCTACAATCCTGTTAAAGGCTTCTTCTGTGTTATGTATCATATCTACCGCTTTTTCAATGATGTCTTCGGTGGATTCCATCTTGACGCTGGCTGTTTGAGTCATCTCTTTGAGGTGCGTTATTATCTCGCTGATCTCTTTTACGGATTTCTGGGTTCTTTCAGCTAACTTCCTAACCTCATCTGCAACCACTGCAAATCCCCTTCCGTGTTCTCCGGCTCTTGCGGCTTCTATGGCGGCATTTAGAGCAAGCAAGTTTGTCTGATTTGCAATTTCATCAATGACGTTTAGGATCTTACCTATTTGCTCTGAGGAGGTTACCAGTTCGGAAACGGTTTGTGCGAGACTTAGCGAGTGTTCCTTTATGGTGTTTATGTAATCCACTGTGTTGTGGAGCTGATTCTTTCCCTCCTTTGTGATTTTGGCAGCGTCCTGTGTCTTTTCCATAGATACACGCACATTTTCCACTATGCTTTTGGAGACTGCGTTCATCTCCTCCATGGCACTGGCGATGGAGGAGATGCTGCTTGCGCTACTTTCTATGAGTTGCGACACATCTTCTGATACTTGAATAAGATGCTCTTCTGTAGAACTGAGATCTTGTAAAGCGTTGTTCAGAGTCTGTATAATACTACCTATATTCTTTTTCATGTGGGCGAGGTCTCTGAAGGCCATTGCTATCTCATCAGATCCGGTAGTGGGTACATCTCCTGAAAAGTCTCCTTGAGCTATTCTGTCGAGGTGATTCCTAAGTAGTTGTACTCTGTTTGTTATGCCAAAGACAATAGAGACGGTTACCGCTGCGCTGATCAGTATTACTAATAGCATTGCATACTCAAATAGCATGAGTCTCTTTGTGGCTTTTTCCGACTCTTTCTGCATGAGGAAGACAGCCTTGTTCATGTTTTTGAGTAGTGGTATGTTGTTTTTGAGAACGTATTCCAAGGCGGCCAGATTGCTAAAGTCTTCCGCAGCTTCAAAGAGAGACTTCTTAAATGGCTCCCACATGTCAAGTACCACTTTTAGCTGGGATTTTACCACTGGGGACGAGGCAGGGGGGACCGTTCTGAAGGTTGTCATTTTGAGATCTACAGGTATCTTCCCACCTGAGTAGAGTGCTTTTAATGTGGTGTCAAACACCTTGGCAGACATGGACAGTTGTTTTTTAAATACCTCTTCTTTTGAGTACTGTTTAATAGTGTGGTAGTGCCGTAGCATAAGTAGCTCTTTCGTCATCTTTTGAGTGAGCATTCTCTGTCTGCCGGCCATATTTATTATGAAAGAGTCGTTTTTCTGCTTAGAAAGGGTATAGACTGTTCCAATTACTATCATAAGATTTACCACCACCATGATGACTATGGGAATAAAGAGTTTGCCTTTGATGCTCATTTCTTCTCCCCCTAAGGAGTTTTTAATCTTTGCGTCTGTTATCCATTCTAAATGATTCAATCGTACTTTCAAGTTGAAACTGAAGTTTTCAAGGATTTATTTTAGCTTTAGGATGATAGGATGTGGAGGTGTAGCCATGCGATTTGTTTACTTTTTTGGAAATGGTTATGCAGAAGGCGATGCTTCTATGCGTGATATATTGGGGGGCAAGGGAGCCAACCTTCACGAGATGACGAGAATCGGTATCCCTGTTCCGCCGGGTTTTACCATATCTACTGAGGCGTGTCTTAGATACTTAAAAGAGGGTACTTTGAAGGAGGATTTAGTAGAGGAGATTGTGGCTGGTGTGCGAAAGGTGGAGGGGGCAACTGGCAAATCCTTTGGTTCTTTAAAAAATCCGCTTCTTTTCTCTGTGCGTTCAGGTGCGCGGGTCAGTATGCCGGGGATGATGGATACTATACTGAATGTTGGATTGAACAACGATACGGTTAGGGCATTAGCTGAGAGTACCTCAAACGAGCGTTTCGCCTACGATTCCTATCGCAGACTCATTCAGATGTTTGGAGATGTGGTGTTTGGAATTCCCCACTCGGAGTTTGAAAAGGCAATTGAACAGGTCAAAGGAGAGAGGGGTGTTGAGTCTGACATTGAACTCACCGTTTACGATTTGAAGAAGTTGATTGGGCTTTTTGGGGATATCTATGAGAAGTACGGTGTCGTTTTTCCTCAGGATCCGTGGGAGCAGCTTTTTACCGCTGTGGAGGCGGTCTTCAAGTCCTGGAATAATGAGAGGGCCAAGGTTTATAGGAGGATACACAATATACCTGATGATTGGGGTACAGCTTGTAACGTTCAGACTATGGTTTTTGGGAACATGGGTGAAGACTCCTGTACGGGAGTGTGCTTTACCAGAAATCCGGCCACAGGTGGAAAGGGGCTTTTCGGTGAGTTTCTGGTGAATGCCCAGGGAGAGGATGTGGTGGCAGGGGTGAGAACTCCTGAGCCCATTGAAAGGTTAAAAAAGAAGATGCCGGAAGTTTATAACGAGCTTGAGCGCTACGCCCGTATCCTTGAGAGGCATTACAGAGATATGCAGGATATTGAATTTACTGTGGAAAGGGGAAAACTTTACATCCTTCAAACAAGAGCCGGTAAAAGAACGATTAACGCTGCCATCAGAATCAGCGTTGAGATGGTGGAGGAGGGGATTATTGACAGGGCTACAGCTCTTTTGAGGGTTGAGCCTGAGAAGTTAGATCAGCTTCTTCATCCCATGGTGGATCCCAATGCCGTTAAGTGCTTTTTTGTTAAGGGTCTTCCTGCGTCTCCGGGAGGTGCTTGCGGAAGGATAGCTCTTTCGTCTTCTTACGCACAGAAGTTAGCTAAGCATGGAGAAAAGGTGATACTGGTGCGTCCTGAGACCTCTCCTGAAGATGTTGGAGGTATGAGTGTTGCGGAGGGTGTGTTAACGGCAAGAGGAGGTGTTACGTCTCATGCGGCTGTAGTGGCTCGTGGCATGGGAAAGCCCTGTGTTGTTGGGGCGGGGGATATGGTGGTGGATGAGGAGAATAGATGCGTAAAGGTAGGGGATGTGGTGGTTAAAGAGGGAGAGTGGATAACCATAGATGGTACCACTGGAGAGGTATATCTGGGTAAGGTTAATCTGGTGAGGGCAGAGCCTTCAGAGCATTTTAAGAAGTTTATGGAGTGGGCCGACAGGATAAGAAGACTTAAGGTCATGGCGAATGTGGATACGCCAGAGCACGCCAAGATTGCTAAGGAGTTGGGTGCTGAGGGTGTGGGGCTCTGTAGGACTGAGCACATGTTTTTCGGTGAGGGAAGGATAAATGTGATGCGTGACATGATCTTTGCAGACACCAAGGAGAAGCGGGAGAGGGTTCTTTCCGAGCTGTTACCGTTTCAGAAGGAAGACTTCAAGGGTATTTTCTCTGCCATGGAGGGTCTTCCTGTTACCATAAGGCTTCTTGACCCACCTCTTCACGAGTTTATGCCGAAGACAGAAGAGGAGATAGAGGCCTTTGCAAAAGAGAGGGGGTTGTCTGTTGAGAAAGTCAAGGAAAGAATTCAGCAATTGCAGGAAGTGAATCCTATGCTTGGCCTTAGAGGAACTCGTCTTGGGATACTATATCCTGAGATATACGAGATGCAGGTGAGGGCCATTATTGAGGCGACCTGTGAGCTGGTCAAAGAAGGGCACCGGGTCTATCCGGAGATTATGGTTCCTTTGGTGTTTTCTGTGAGAGAGATGAGAATAATGAGGGATTTGATTGATAGGGTTGCCAACGAGGTTATGGATGAGATGGGAGTGAAGGTTGATTACAGGGTGGGTGTGATGATAGAGCTTCCAAGGGCTGCACTGACCGCCGATGAGATAGCCAAAGAGGTGGACTTTTTCTCTATAGGCACCAACGATTTAACCCAGACAACCCTGGGTATTTCAAGGGATGATGCCAACAGGTTCGTCCCGTTGTATCTTGAGAAAGGGATTTTAGTAGAGGATCCCTTTGTGGGCATTGACGAGAACGGTGTTGGTAAGCTGGTGGAGATGGTGGTAAAACTTGGAAAATCTGCAAAACCAAGCATTAAAATAGGCGTTTGTGGCGAGCATGGAGGGCATCCCAAGTCCATTCACTTCTTCCACAAGGTTGGGTTGGATTATGTGAGTTGCTCACCTTTTAGAATCTTGGGAGCAAGACTTGCCGCTGCACAAGCTCAGGCGCTGGATTACCTTTCCGATAAAGAGGTGTAGAGGGGGGGCTTGCCCCCTCTTTGTTATTTCTTTCTTTTGGCAAGCACTGCGTAGGGGAGTCCCCATATTTTGCAGAATCCTTCACCTGCCTTATGCTCAAAGGCATCTGCAGCATCGTAAGTGGCAAGCTCGTATTCGTACAAAGCGTATGGAGATTTCCTGCCAACAGGTATGATTTGCCCTTTGTACAGTTTCAGCCTAACCTCTCCTGTGAGGTTTTCGTTCACCTTTTCCATAAAGGCGTCAAGGCCTTCCCTAACTGGAGAGAACCACAATCCGTAATAGACAAGGTCTGCGTACTTGATGGCAAGGTATTCTTTGAGTCTGAAGGTTTCTCTGTCAAGGCACATGTGTTCAAGTTCTCTGTGTGCTTTATAGAGGATCATGGCACCAGGGGCCTCGTATATTTCCCTGGATTTAATACCCACCAGTCTGTCCTCGACCATATCTATCCTGCCCACACCATGTCTACCACCTATCTCGTTGAGGGTTTCCACAAGGCTTACTGGATCGTATTCCTTCCCGTTTATACTCTTGGGAACACCGCTTTCAAAGCCTATGGTTACGTATTCGGGCTCGTCTGGAGCCTTTCCTGGAGAGACGGTTATCAGATACGCATCTTCTGGAGGCTCCTGCCAGGGATCCTCAAGCACACCGCACTCTATAGATATGCTCCAGATGTTTCTATCTATGGAGTAGGGCTTCTCCTTGGTAACTTCCACAGGTATGCCGTGTTTCTGGGCGTACTCTATCTCTTCCTCCCTGGATTTGAACTCCCAGTCCCTTACGGGGGCCAGGATCTTGAGGTCGGGATTGAGTGCCATAACGCCCACTTCAAACCTTACCTGATCGTTGCCTTTGCCTGTGGCACCGTGTACTACAGCGTCTGCCCCTTCTTGCTCGGCAATCTTCACAAGGTATTTGGAGATTATAGGTCTGTTGAGTGCGGTTCCTAATGGGTACTTTCCCTCGTAGAGAGCTTGGGCTTTGAGGGCTTTGAAGCAGTAGTCTTTGAGAAATTCCTCTTTAAGATCAAGTATGTATGCCTTTGATGCTCCGGTTTTTAAGGCTTTTTCTCTTACCTCTTCAAGATCCTCCTGCTGGCCCACATCTGCTGAAAAGGCTATAACTTCACACCCGTACTTTTCTATGAGCCACCTCAAAATCACCGATGTATCAAGACCGCCGGAGTAGGCGAGAACCACCTTCTTGATACTTCCCATGGTTACCTCCCGCAATGTGTTTGTGTGGAGGTTTTTATACCATGAGCTTGTGAAAGGGAATACTTGGAGGCTGAAAAATTGATATGAAAAATGGCGCGCCCGGCAGGAGTCGAACCCGCAACCCCGGGATCCGTAGTCCCGTGCTCTATCCAGTTGAGCTACGGGCGC
>JALWBK010000312.1 GCA_027037155.1 bacterium
GAGGAGAAGTAGCCATCCATCGTCCTTCAGGACTCTGTAGAACTCCCCGAGAGTCTCCAGAAGCTCGTGATGTGCAACATGCTGGGCAACGTGACTGTAGTTTATGAAATCCACGCTTTCGGGGGGGATTGGATCAAGTCTCGATCCCTTTGTCCATAGGAAAAAGACGTTTGGCCTATCTCCGAAGGATTCCATCGCCCTTCTCAGCCTCCACAAATCAGCGTCAATGGCGATGACCTTAGTGCTGATCGAGAGAAGAAAGGATATCAATCTTCCCAGGCCGGTTCCAACGTCTAAAGAAACAGTCAGTTTTTCCTTATCTTCGAGAAGGGTATCTTTCACCTTTTTGAGAACATAGGCCTCTTCAAGATTCCAACGGGTTTCCTCGTAACTCTGGATGAGTCTGGAGGTCAGCCTTTCCTCGCGGTCTGGGTAGGTGTAGTTCGATGGATTCATGGTTGTGCTTAGCATCACAACCTTTTTAAGCTCTTTTCCGTAATCCACAATGATAACAAAAAGTAACTAAAGGAGGTGGCGCTCATGATCAGGAAGGTCAAAACAGGAATACCTGGAATGGACGAAATCCTTCACGGTGGGATTCCGGAGAGGAACGTCGTCCTGCTCAGCGGTGGCCCTGGGACAGGTAAGTCAATATTCTCCCAGCAGTTTATATGGAACGGTCTCGGGATGGGCGAGCCTGGAATCTACGTGGCCTTGGAGGAGCACCCGGTTCAGGTGAGGCAGAACATGGCCCAGTTCGGCTGGGATGTGAGGAAGTACGAGGAGGAGGGGCTCTTCGCGATGGTCGACGCCTTCACCGCCGGAATCGGGAGGAGCAAGGAGTACGAGAAGTACATCGTCCACGACCTGACAGACATAAGGGAGTTCGTGGACGTTCTCAGGACGGCCGTCAAGGACCTGGGGGCCAAGAGGGTTGTCATAGACTCGGTCACGACCCTCTACATCAACAAGCCCGCGATGGCGAGGAGCATCGTCATGCAGCTCAAGCGCGTTTTAGCCGGTTTGGGTGTCACCAGCATACTCGTGAGTCAGGTAAGCGTTGGAGAAAGGGGCTTCGGAGGACCTGGCGTTGAACACGGCGTCGATGGGATAATCCGCCTCGACTTGGACGAGATTGACGGCGAGCTCAAGAGGAGTCTGATAGTCTGGAAGATGCGCGGGACGAGCCACTCCATGAGGAGGCACCCCTTCGATATAACCGACGAGGGGATAATAGTTTACCCGGACAAGGTTCTCAAGAGGAAAACTGTGGTTGAGCTCGAGTAAAGCTGAAGGGAGGTGATGGGAATGGAGGTTCCGCTGAACCCGATCGGGAGGGAGGAGATACACAGGCTGGAAAGCGTTCTCCTCTTCGCGACGCTCTTCAGGCCGGAGGTCATAGAGCTGATAAAGGACCCTGCCGAGAGGCTGACGTGGGTTGACAGCCTGGCAGTGGCAGCTGGGGCAATAGCTAGGGAGAAGGCTGGAATGACGGTTTCGGAGATTGCAGAGGAGCTTGGCAGGACGGAGGCAACGATCAGGAAGCACCTCAAGGGCGAGACGAAGGCAGGACAGCTCGTCAGAGAAACCTACGAGCTTATAAAGGCCGGCAAACTCGACGAGCTGGTTAGAAACGTTGAGGTTTTGGCCAGGGG
>JALWBK010000313.1:0-4303 GCA_027037155.1 bacterium
GTACCATGTCGTACTCTTTGGCTATCTCTAAGAGCTCATCGTAGTACTCGTAAAGGGGATTCTGCTTTTTGTTCGCCTTCATCCAGGCGGTTATTATGGCACCTCCGCGGCTCACAACACCGAGGACTCTGCCTTCCCTCTCAAGTCTCTCTATGCTTTCTAATGTGACGCCACAGTGAACCGTTATAAAATCAACCCCGTCTTCGGCATGCTTTCTTATCACATCAAACAGATGCTCCTTGTCCATGCTTATGACAGGCTTCCCCTTGGTTCTGCACTCTATAGCCGCCTGGTAAATAGGGACGGTACCCACCATAACCGGACACTCTTCAAGGACCCTACGCCTCATATAGTCTAAATCTCCACCGGTTGAGAGGTCCATAACTGCATCGGCACCGGCTTCCACCGCCGCCTTCAGCTTCGCCATCTCTTCATCGTAGTTTACGTAGTCCGATGAGGTGCCGATGTTGGCGTTTACCTTTACCCTCAGTCCCTCTCCTATGCCTTCAATTCTCTCTATATGCTTTCTGTTTTTATTCTTGGGTATAATTACCGTTCCCTTGGCAATTCTCTCCCTTATAACCTCTGCGGGAAGCCCCTCTCTCTTTGCCACTTCTTCCATCTCTTTGGTGATGATGCCTTTTCTTGCTGCCTCCAGTTGTGTCATTCCACTCCCTCCAGTTCTTTCAGATAACTTTTTGCAAGCCCTTCAGGGTCAGGCGCCTGGAAAAAGGCGGACATTACGGCAATTCCACCAGGACGGGCCTTTCTTAACTCCTTAATCTTGTCCGGTGTTATCCCTCCCAAAGGATATATAACTTTTGAAGTAAGTTTAACTGCATTTGCTAAATAATCAACCCCCAAGGGTTTTTTCATGGGTTTGCTTCTGGTATGAAATATAGGTGAAAGGAAGAAATAATCCACTTTGTCCTCTAAGGATTTTATCTCTTCAATGTTGTGGGCTGAATAACCTATTAGACCTTTGAAGATCCTTCTCACGTCCTCGGGAGGTATGGAGTCTGCTCCCAGATGAACTCCGTCTGCCTCTATCACCTGGGCCACGTCCACCCTGTCTTTGACTATAAGCTTTGCGTTGTAGCGGCTTGTGAGCATTCTAAATTGCTTGCCGATATAGGTGAGGGTTTTTGGGTTAAGATCAGGTTCCCTCAACAGTATGCAGTCAACTCCGCCTTTAAGAGCCCTCTCGCAGATTTCAATCAGTGGCCTGCTTTTTATGAGATGACGGTTGGTGATCATACAGAGCTTGAAGGGGATCTTTTTCATTTCAGCCTCTCTAAGATGAGGTTGGCGGCTTTCCTTCCGGAAAGAAGCATACCTCCGAAAATGGGACCCATGCGGTGCTTTCCATAACAGGCCACTGCCGCCATGCCTATTACGAAGAGCCCAGGATAGACCTCGCCGGTAAACTCCTCTGTCGCCTTCTCCCCAAACTCAGCCCACATGGGCCTTTCCCCCGCAACGTCACCTGTGGGGGTGTTGAGTCGCTTTTTGAGCTTTTTAACCACTACATTGGCGATTTCAGCGTCGTGGCCTGTGCCGTCCACCACGAACTTGGACTCTACAGTTACAGGATCTACGTGCAGTCCAGCCATCTCCACAGGGGTCCACAGTATCACCAGGCCATTAACCCTCTCTTCCTCTCCTTTCACTTTCACATCTATAGCGCTCCAGAGGTTGAATATTTTGGCCCCTGCCTTTATGGCCTTAAGGCCGAGTGCGCAGGCAAATTCAATAGCATTGAGGACGTAGTATCCTTTTTCCCGATAGGACTGGTAGGAGACCCCCATCTCCTCCACTATGGGCAACGCCTCTTCTTGAACCACTATCTCATTGAACATAGCTCCGCCGCCCCAGATGCCGCCACCTATGGATAGCTTTCTCTCAAAGATACCCACCTTAATCCCTTCCTTGGCAAGATAGTAAGCGCAGGTCAAACCGGCAGGGCCCGCTCCCACTATGGCCACGTCCATATCCACGAAATCTAAAAATTTCTGGGTGTAGTTCTCTACTATGGCTTTTGTAATGATCCTTTCATCCAACATGGTTTTCCCCCTTCAGTATTTTCTTTCGCCAAAGATGGCGGTTCCTATTCTCACCATGGTGGCCCCCTCTTCAATAGCCACCTCAAAGTCGTTACTCATTCCCATAGAGAGGTGTTTGAGCACCTCATCATTGACTTTCTCGTTGAGAGCATCTTTTAGCTCCCTTAGCTTCCTGAAGACCCATCTGACCTCTTCGGGATCATCCACGTAGGGAGCCACTGTCATGAGCCCAACAGGTCGTAAGTGTTTGGCCTTCAACGTGTACATGAAAAGCTCTTCCAATTGCTCGGGAGATACCCCGTGCTTACTCTCTTCACCAGCCACGTTGACCTCTAAAAGAACAGGCAGTTTCTTATCTTCTCTCTCTAACCTTTTCTCAAGCTCATCCACCAATGCTATCCTGTCCACAGAATGTATCCACTGAAAGATTCTCACAGCGTACTTCACTTTATTTCTCTGAAGATACCCTATAAGGTGCCAGGTAACATCTAAATTCTTGAGTTTTTCGTGCTTTTCCCTTGCCTCCTGCACCCTATTTTCCCCTATGTGCTTCACCCCTGCTTCAACGGCCTCTACAATCACCTCTGGAGGGTGAGTCTTGGTAACCGCTATTAGAGTAACGCTATTGGGGTCTCTTGATGAGCGCTCACACGCCTTTTCTATCCGTTCTCTGACTTTTCTCAGGTTCTCAGCGATTCCCATGGCTCGACCTGCTTGATATTTTTCTGTGGGTATATATTACAAAACCAGGAGGGATGCCATGGGGGACTTCAACTTTATGGCCAGGTTTCTCATTATTACGGGATTGTTGCTTGTGCTCTTTGGTCTTTTCCTCTTTCTTGTTGGAAAGATCCCTTACCTTGGGAGGCTACCCGGAGATATAGTGATAAAGAAGGAAAACTTTACGTTTTACTTTCCTTTAGCCACCTGCATTGTCTTGAGCATCCTCTTCACTCTGCTGCTCAATCTCTTCTTTAGAAGATGAAGCCCATTTTAGAGGTTGAGTCCTTTTTTGAAAAGCACATAGCGGGGCTGTTCTGCGCCTTTTTAGAAAGAGATGAAAGAGTTCGAGACTTTGTGGCTGGAAGAGAAGCTGTCGGAAGGGCTCTGTCCAAGTTAGGCGTTAAAGCAAAGATTCCCAAGGCAGAAACTGGGGAACCTCTATGGCCGCAAGGGGTTGTTGGCTCCATATCCCATTCCAAAAGGTACGCTTTCGGTGTTGTTGCGTTGAAAGAGCGCTTTTCTTCTTTGGGGTGCGATGTAGAGGATCCTGCAAGGTTCAACCATCGCATCGCAGAGAGAGTGGTGTCGGAGAAGGACAGGTGGCCCACATTTATGGAGGAAAGGATAGCATGGGCACTGGTGTTTTCAGCCAAGGAGGCTTTTTACAAACTGCAGTATCCTATTCTCAGAGAATCTTTGGGTTTTAGGGATGTTAGGGTGATCGTTGGAGAGAATGGGCGGTTAAAGGTGGAAGGCAAGATAAGGTCCTCAGGCCTTTTTTACCAGGGCCCTGATTTTGTAATAGTGGTTTTGTATCCTGAAGTTCCTTGAAGAATCGTTATTCTTTGGGTAGTTTTTAACCAACTATTTAGTGAGGAGGTAACGCATGCTCAAAACGAGGGTTACAGAGTTACTGGGCATTGAGTATCCCATAATTCAAGGCGGTATGCAGTGGGTGGCCACTGCAGAGCTTGCCTCTGCCGTCTCCAACGCTGGTGGGTTGGGCATTATAAGCGCTTTAAGCTTTGATCCTGAAGATTTGAGGCAGGAGATACGCAAGGCAAGAGAGCTTACCGATAAGCCCTTTGGCGTGAACCTTACGTTCCTGCCCACCTTAAAACCCATAAACTACGAAGATTACATAAAGGTGATTATTGAAGAGCAGGTGAAGATCGTGGAGACAGCGGGACGCAATCCCGAACCTTACATGAAGTACTTCAAGGACAATGGGATAAAGGTGATTCACAAGTGTACGGCGGTGAGGTTCGCGAAAAAGGCACAGGAGATAGGTTGTGATATAGTGAGCATTGACGGATTTGAGTGTGCAGGCCATCCGGGAGAAGAGGATGTCACCTCTCTCGTTCTCGTTCCAGCCACAGTGGATGCTGTTGACATTCCGGTCATTGCCTCGGGAGGATTTGGGGATGGCAGGGGGCTTGTTGCAGCCCTTGCCCTTGGAGCAGAGGGCATTAATATGGGAACGAGGTTCCTTGCTACCAATGCAGCTGCTGTGCTCG
>JALWBK010000313.1:4313-5737 GCA_027037155.1 bacterium
GGATACTTGCCTGTGGTCAGGTGGTGGGACTGATAAAGGATATTCCGTCGGTGAAGGAGCTTATAGAGAGAGTAGTTAACGAGGCAAAGGAGATTGTTGAGGGAAGATTGAATAAAATCTTTGCGAACTAAAGGAACAACCTATGCAGAGGGGAAAAAAGGTAGCCTTAGCTGTTTTGGTGATTCTCACCGTGGTAGTGCTGGTTTGCGGTGGGTGGATGATAAAGCACCACATGGATTACGCTATTACCAATGCGGTTTTTGTGGATACCGAAAGCATAGTCAACGTGGGCTTTCAGAGGGTAGGGGGAAGGATTATCAGGATGACCAAAAGGGAAGGGGACCCGGTGAAGAAAGGGGAGGTTATAGCTGAGATCGATCCTAAAGACTACAAGTTGGCTGTGCAGGCTTTGAAGAAAGAGCTTGAAGCACTCAAAAAGAGAAAGGAGTCTCTTGAAATCACCCTCAAGAGGATAAGCTCTCAGATAAAGCTAAGAGTGGTTCAGAGCGAGGATAAGGTGGCTGCTTTAAAGAAGCAGCTTGATGCCACAAGGGCTGAGCTTAAGGCGCTGGATGCCCAGATAGATCAAGTTAAGCGGGACAGGCAGCGTTTTCTAAACCTGTATAAAAGAAGTGTCATTGCCAAAAGGGACTTTGAGAAGGTGGACACACAGTTGAAGGTGCTTCTTAGCAAAAGGAGAGCTTTAAGGCAAAAGATTGAAGCATTGAGACTTGAGCTTGAGGCAGCAAGGAAGGCGCTTGGTATCGTAAGGGAAGAGGTCAAACGCATAGAAGAGACCAAAAAGGGGATAGAGGAGCTTGAAAGTAGGATTGCTTCTCTCAAAGAGAAGCTGAAGGATTCTGAGTTGTTAGTGTCTTACTGCACTTTAAAAAGTCCTATCACCGGCAGGGTTGCAAAAAAGTACGTGAGTGTTGGCGATGTGGTGGGTCCAGGAATACCCGTTTACGCCTTAGTGGATCCAAAAGACGTATTCATACTTGTGCTGCTGGAAGAGACAAAATTAAAGGGAGTTAGGCCCGGTTGCCCTGCAAAGATTCATATTGATGCTCTTCCAGAGGAAGAGTACGAAGGGGTTGTGGAAAAGATACTTCCTACATCAGCGGCGAAATTTGCCCTTGTTCCAAGGGACATTTCGGCAGGTGAGTTTACTAAAGTAGTTCAGAGGATACCGGTTAAGGTAAGAATTACAAAAGGGGACGTCAGCAAGCTCGTAGTGGGTATGGGCGGAGAGATAGAGATAAAAAGGATGAAATGAACACCACCAATGTTCACCAGCGAATAGGCTCTTTGGAAAGGGCTTTCCTTACCGTCATCATTATAGTTGGCGTCTTCATGGCCATACTGGACACAACCATCGTCGAGATAATCGTTCCCAAAATTATGGCACCTCTTTCTACGGACCT
>JALWBK010000314.1 GCA_027037155.1 bacterium
GAGGTCCCTCTTCTCTATCGGCGGCTCCCTGAGGACGATCTGGATGGCATCCTCCGCTGCAGCGATAGCCTCCTCGGGGTTGTTTAGGAGCTCCTCCGCCAGCTCGGGGTCGTAGGAGTTGAGGTGTGTCCAGTCTATCGTGAGGGAGCGCTTCGGAATGACCGTGAGGAGGTCCTTCAGCTTGTTTATGTAGACCTCGCTCCCCTTATCATCGGTGTAATTTCGTAGAAACGCCGCAAACCTCTCGATCATCTCCTCCCTGTCCATCACTCCTCACCCAGCCACTCGTTCCTGATTTTAGATATCTGGAGGTAGACCCTCTTCTCCTCGGGGGAGAGGCGTGAGAGTATCTCGAGGCTGTTCGGTCTCAGTCTCACCGCCTCGAGTATCTTCCTGAACCGTATCATCTTGAGGTGCTCCAGCTTCTTCTTAAGGTTGGCGAGCTTCGTCAGCTTCACGTTTATAGCCTCAACGCCCTCGCCGGCGTTCATTCTAACGTAGTTCTCCAGGTAATAGGTGTAGAATTCGGCCCTCTCATACAGGCCCTGCGGAAGGGGCATTATGGGCTCGTTCTCCTTCTCCTCCTTTATTGCCCTGTCGATCTCACCGATTATCTTGTCCGCCTCGTCGATTACCTCCACCACGCCCGACTCCCAGAGCTCCCTTGCCTTCCAGTCCTCGAGCAGGATTACGTCTCCCGTCTTCCAGTCCCCGAATGGTTTAAGCACCTTCACCGCTATCTTCGCCCTACCTGTGAACATGGCAGACCCCTCTCGAATAGACCCCTCATCCCTTGGGCTATTAAACTTTGGGTCAAGGGTTATAAGGAATTGGGGTTAGGTTTCAGTGGTGGGAACATGCTTGTGGGCATTATGAGCGACACTCACGACAACCTGCCTGCCATTAGGAAGGCGGTGGAGTTCTTCAATGGGGAGAACGTCGAGCTGGTGATCCACGCCGGCGACTTCGTGGCTCCCTTCGTCGCTAGGGAGCTGAAGGAACTTAAGGCGCCGCTCAAGGGAGTCTTTGGCAACAACGACGGCGAGAGGAAGGGTCTCTACGAGGTCCTGGGAATCTACGATGAGATACTGGAGATAGAGGCTGACGGAATGAAGATTGCCGTTACCCACGGCACGGACGAGAGGATAGTTCGCGCCCTGGCCAGGAGCAGGCTCTACGACGTCGTCATAGTAGGCCACACCCACAAATACGAGATAAGGGAGGAGGGCAGGACGATCCTCGTGAATCCCGGCGAGGTCTGCGGCTACCTGACCGGGGTTAAGAGCGTGGCCCTTCTCGACACGAGGAGGAGGGAGGTCAAGATAGTCAACATCGAGACCGGGGAGCTCCTGGGGGCCATGAGCCTCTAAAGAGCGCCTCTGATGAGCGTCTCCAACGGGCGGTGGCGATGGAGGACGTTTTGATTCCCAGAGAGCGGAGGGATGCAGTGATTTTCGTCGGAGTGGACGATTCGGAGAGGGTTGAGTTCATAAAGGTCTACGGCGTCAGTGAAGAGCTCGCCAAAACCGCCCTGGAGGAGTTCTTCAGTGCGAGGGGGCTCTTTCCCTCGGATTACCGGCTCGTGAGCAGGGGCTTCGAACCCCTCAGGGAAAGGCGGGCGATAACAACGAGGAGCGAGGCCCGTCTC
>JALWBK010000315.1:0-6081 GCA_027037155.1 bacterium
TTTTATGTTGGCTTCTATGGTAGTTGAGATAATGGTTCCTGGACTGTTGAATGCTTGGTTTATAACTTCTTCAAGCTTCTTTACCCCGTCTTGTCTTAAACATCTTAAGGAGACTTCTCTAAGCTTCCTACCCAGAAAGAGTGATTCGTCCATTCCCAACAAGTTTCTGACGGACGGGCTTACGTATTTTATAATTCCCTCTCGGTTAAGTATAGATATTACATCGCTTATGTGACTCAGGATTTGGTTGGTTCTTTCTCTTCTTAGGTTTTCTTCTCGGAGATACTCACTGGTAAAGTCAATGCCTATGGCTAAAACGGCAGGGCCATCTTCAAGTACTATGGTTGTGGCAATGTCGTATATATAGATTATCTCCCCGTTTTTCTTCCTTATTGGTAGATGAGGGTAAACTCTTGGTTCCCAGAGTTCTCCTCTTATCCTTTTGAGTACCATTTCCTTAGTTAGTTCCCTCATTCTATCGTCTGCTATGAGATCCCACACTAAGGTGTCTTTGAAATCCTCTTGAGTGTATCCGGTCTTCTGGAGGGCACCGGGAGAAGCATACAGCACCTTTTCCCTGTATATAGCGACGAAGGCTTCTGGTTGAGACAGCAAAAAATCAACTATTTTCAGCTTATCCTGTATAGTCAGGTCTCTGGGAATCAACTTATTGCTCCAAGTTCAATGCACCATATCATACTTCAAATCCGTCTGTAATACCCTTTAGCTCATCAATCTTTTCTAAAACATCTCTTATGCTTGTGGTGATTTCAAACAGGGCCTTGGATGCTTCTTCAACGGCTAAGTTAATTTCGTGCAGACCCTGAGACACTTGGGTGGTAGCTATCTTCTGTTCTTGAAGAGCTCTATGTATATGATCAATTCTAACTTTAGTGTCGGAACTGTGGTCTTTTACCATCTTGAACTTTTGTAGGGTCTTCTCTGCGTACTGGTAGGCTTCCAGTATTTTTTTGGAGTTTCTTGAGACGCTTTCCACGTAGTTTTCTATCTTACTGCTGATTCCAGATATGATCTCTTCAATGTTTCTGGTCTGGGCCGTGGTTTTTTCATCAAGTTTTCTTACCTCGTCTGCCACCACGGCAAAGCCCCTTCCATGCTCACCGGCTCTTGCCGCTTCAATAGCTGCGTTCAAGGCAAGTAGATTAGTTTGATCTGCCATATCGTTTATGACTGAGACTATGCTCTTTATGAATTCTGCCTCCTGTTGTAGCTCCTTTATTTTAGAGGTCATGGCTTCAAATTCTTCCTTTATGCTAAGGATCTCTTGGGACAGTATACTGATGTGTTCAAATCCTTCTGTGGCAGTTTTTTCGTTGGCTTCGGCATTTTCAGCAACTGCACCGGCTGTATCTTCAAGTGCCTGAGCGGTTTTCTCAAGCTCTTCCGCTGTGGCTGCCAAACTTGCGGTTGTTTGCGAAGTCTCTTCACAGCTTGCAGATAGCTCTTCTGAAGCGGATGAAACCCGCGTTACCGATTCTTGTATAGTGTTAACGCTTTCTTTTACAGTTGATATCATACTTCCTAAAGTGTCCATGAACTTGTTAAACCAATCTGTGGCTTCTCCCAGCTCGTCATCTGAGCCTTTTGCGAATCGGAACTTTAGGTCCCCTTTGCCATGAGCAAGAACCTTCAGTCCATCGGAGATGTTTCGGGATGCCTGAGAGATTCTGTTGGCAAGAGCAGAGGCTATTAAAAAACCTATGATGAAATTTGCTATCATGAGAGCTATGGTGATCTTGGTTATCCTTGCTCCAGATAAGGCTTGTTTAACAAACCTATTGTCTATGTCTTTTATTATAAAATCTTTTGTCTTTTGTGTTCTCCAACCTTGCTGCTATGTATTTTTCCTGTTCAAGCAGCCTATCAAAGATTTTTGCCTGTTCGTCCGTAAGGTTTACCTTACCAAACAGGAAAGAGGCAGAGTTGAGGCTATTCCTATAGGATGCTATTAGCTTTGATATATCCTCAGCTCTTTTAGCTACATGTTTGATGCTGGTGTTGTTCTGAAGGTCCTTAAGAGCCTTCCTGGCTTTGACGGTGAGTTCCATGGCCTTGTCTATGTACTCCTTTTTGCCCATCATTAGGGACATGCAGGCAAGTTTTGAGGATTCCTGTATCAGCTTTCTGCTTTCTTCTATGTTTCTCACCACGTGTTGCTGTATGTTTCGTAAGTTTTCGGCTGTGCTTCTCATCTTCTGAATATTTGCAATAGTAATGCTCAAAGTGACGAAGCTTAAAGCAACAACAAGGACGGTACCGAGTATTTTAAACCTAATACTCATGGCAGCCTCCTATCTCAAGAAATTAGGAGATAAGGGAATTTTACTACTACTACTACTACTACGCATATTAACTGCTTTTAATTGCGAGTTATGCCAGTTTTGCCCATATTTATATTGTTTTTTAGAGAAGGATAAGTCGCATTAAATTCCTTGTCAATAATTTGGTATATTGTAACTCTCTTGAAACCAAATTTAAGATGTTATCTCTACACTTTAAACGTGTCTGTAAGGTATTCCTGAGGACATGCGGGTGGTTGACAACGGTCTATACAGGTGTCAAACAGTGAAAAGGGAGGTTGCCAGTTGAAACCTAAAATTCTGGTTGTTGATGATCAAAAGGCCAATAGAGAGCTTGTAAAGACCGCTTTAGGGGAGCTTGGCTATGAGATTGTAGAGGCTGAAAACGGTCAAGAGGCCGTTGAGATAGCCAAGAAGGAAAAGCCCGATATTATTCTAATGGACATAGCCATGCCCGTTATGAACGGCATTGAGGCGTGTAGAAAGTTAAAGTCCGATTTGGAGACCTTTGATATACCGATAGTTATGGTAACCGCTCTTGGAGATCTTCAGTATAAGCTTGAGGGCTTCAAAGCCGGGGCCGATGAGTTTATCACGAAGCCTTACGATAAGGGAGAGTTGGTTTTAAGGGTCAGGAACCTTCTGAAATTGAAGAAGTACAGTGATTTGCTAAAGGACTACAATGAGATCCTTGAGAGAGAGGTTGAGGAGAGGACGAAGGAGCTGCGAAAGGCGTACAAAAGATTGGATCTTGCATACCTTGAGCTTATTCAGAGATTGGGAAGGGCTGCGGAGTACAGGGATGACGAGACGGGAGAGCACACGCGAAGGGTTGGAAGGATGTGCGAAATCCTGACTCGTGCCCTCGGCTTAGATGATAAGACGTGCCGTCACATAAGGTACGCTACTCCCATGCACGATATAGGAAAGATCGGCATTCCCGACAGAATTCTGCTTAAGCCCGGCAAGCTGACCCCTGAGGAGTTTGAGGTGATGAAGAGGCACACGCTGATAGGTGCGGATATCCTTGGGGGAAGCGATTATCCCATAATGGAGATGGCGGAAAGGGTGGCTTTAACCCATCATGAGCGGTGGGATGGCAAGGGGTATCCACTGGGGCTGAAGGAGGAGGAGATACCTATAGAGGGACGGATATGCTCGGTGGTGGACTTCTTTGACGCGTGTACTTCTGGTAGGGTTTACAGGCCGGCTATGGATGTGGATGTTGTTCTTGATATGCTAAAGAAAGAGAGAGGTAAGGCCTTTGATCCAAGGGTTGTAGATGTGTTTTTCAGTGTAGTGGATGAGATACTCAAGGTGAAGAGGGAGGGAAAATGAGGATCTACAACACTATGAACCGAAAAAAAGAGGAATTTGTTCCCTTAAAGGAGGGCAGAGTTGGAATGTATGTGTGTGGTGTGACCGTTTACGATTACTGCCATATAGGACATGCGAGATCCATTCTCGTTTTTGACATGATTTACAGGTACCTTCGCAAAAAAGGATATGAGGTTACTTATGTGAGGAACTTTACCGATGTGGATGATAAGATAATAAAGCGTGCCAATGAGGAAGGGGTTAGTGCCAAAGAGATAGCTGAAAGGTACATCCAGGCCTTTTACGAGGATGTGGATGCCCTCGGTGCCTTAAGGCCCACCGTTGAACCAAAGGCCACAGAGCACATCCCCGAGATGATTGAGCTGATAAAGAGGTTGGAGGAGAAGGGGATAGCTTACGCTGTTGATGGTGACGTTTACTACGAGGTGAGGCGCTTTCCTGGTTACGGCAAGCTCTCGGGCAGAAGCCTTGAGGAGATGATGGCTGGGGCGAGGATAGAGGTGGATGAGAAGAAGAGAGACCCGCTGGATTTTGCCCTATGGAAGGCTTCAAAGCCAGGGGAGCCCTGGTGGGAGTCACCGTGGGGGAAGGGTAGGCCTGGATGGCATATAGAGTGTTCTGCCATGTCTATGAAGTATCTGGGTGAGACCTTTGACATACACGGCGGTGGCATGGATCTCATCTTCCCCCATCACGAGAACGAGATTGCCCAGAGCGAGGGGGCAACGGGGAAGCCCTTTGTCAGGTACTGGGTGCACAACGGCTTTGTAAAGATAAACAAAGAGAAGATGAGCAAGTCCTTAGGCAACATCATTCTGATAAGGGACATACTTAAAAGGTGGGATGCGGAGGTCTTGAGGCTCTTTCTCCTTAAAACCCATTACAGGAGTCCCATAGACTTCACCTATGAGGTGATGGACAGGGAAAGAGAATCCCTTGATAGGCTTTACAGGACCAAGGAGAAGGTGGAGGAGCTGGTTGCGCTTGGTAAGGCGGACTCCCTCAGTGCAGAAACCGAGAGTATCCTTAAAGAACTGGAGGGTTTAAGGGAGCAGTTCTTTGAAGCCATGGACGATGACTTCAACACCGCCCTTGCTGTGGGAAGGCTCTTTGAGGCAGCGAGGGTGTTCAACAGGTTTGTTGATGGAAGCGGTGTCTCTGAAGCGGAGAAGGCTGTGGTGGCAGAAAGGTTGCAGAGCTTTTACGAGGATGTAAAGGACGTCTTTGGTATACTGAAGTATCCCTCGGCGCAGTGGTTTAAGAAACCCGTTGAGGAGTTGCCTTTGCCAGTGGAGGAGATAGAGAGGTTGATAGAGGAGAGAGTCCAGGCAAGAAAAGAGAAGAATTACAAGAGGGCCGATGAGATAAGGGACTTTTTGAGGAGTAAAGGCATTATCTTAGAGGACAGACCGGATGGTACCACCACATGGAAGCTCCAAGGCTGATTACACTCACCACCGATTTTGGTGCCGACAGCTGTTTTGTGGGTATTATGAAGGGGGTGATTAAGGGGATCGCCCCTTCTGCGCAGATAGTGGATCTCTGCCATACCATAAAGCCTGGCAATATCAGGGAGGCTGCTTTTCTCATTTCTAAAAGCTGGAGGTACTTTCCCGAAAGAAGCATTCACGTTGTGGTAGTGGATCCCGGGGTTGGGACTGAGAGAAACATCATAATCTTAGAGAAGGGAAGAACCATTTTTATGGCTCCCGACAACGGGGTACTCTCCTATGTGATGGACGATGCAGATAGGTGCTTTGTGGTGGACGAGGATACATACTGGCTGAAGCCTGTAAGCAGGACCTTTCACGGGCGAGACATATTTGCTCCTGTGGCTGCCTTTCTCGCAAAGGGAGTTTCCATCCTGAGTCTTGCCTCCCACATTTCCCATGTGAAGAGGTTGCCGGAGCTTGTGGTGAAGACGAAGAATTCTAAGGTGATTGGTGAGATCGTAGCTGAGGATTCCTTCGGAAATCTTATCACGAGTATTGAGGAAAGGCATTTGAAGGGTAGAAGAATTGAAAGGGTTTTTGTGGATGAGGTGGAGGTTTACGGTCCCGTTGAGTCCTTTGAAGAGGGTAGGGGAAAGGGGCTCTCATGTATAATTGACAGTTTCGGTCACCTTGAGATCTTTGTTTATTTGGGATCTGCTTCAAGCGTATTGCCTGAGTGGGATAAAAAGAGGGTGGTGGTGGAGCTATCCTGATAGCCCCACCAGCTTGAGAAATTCTTCTTCGTTTATCATTCTGATTCCCAACTGCAGTGCTCTGTTATACTTGCTGCCGGGGTTTTCTCCCACCACAACTAAATCCGTCTTCCTTGAGACTGAGTTGGACACCTTCCCGCCAAGCTTTTCCACAAGAGCCTTCGCTTCATCTCTGGTCATGGATTTGAGGGCGCCTGTGAATACCACCACCTTACC
>JALWBK010000315.1:6091-9388 GCA_027037155.1 bacterium
CTTGAGCGGACTGTCCTCTATTTCCTGGAGGCTTTGGGGCCTTACGCCAGCCTTGAACATCTTCTCCAGCATATTTCTGTTTCTGGGCTCTTTGAAGAACCTCACGATGCTGTTGGCCGTTTCGCTTCCTATGCCCTTTATGGATATGAGCTGGTCGTAGGTTGCCTTCTCAAGCTTTTCCCAGCTTTTGAACTTCTCTGCCAACACCCCGGCAGTGTACTCTCCCACATTGGGTATACCGAGGGCGTAGATGAACCTTGCAAGGGGCGGATTTTTGGCCCTTTCTATGCCCTTCAACAGATTCTCTGCCGACTTTTCTGCGAAGCCGGGAAGTTTCAAGAGATCTTCTTTCTTCAAATAGAACACATCAGCGAGATCCTTAACCAGTCCCCTTTCCACCAACAGCCTTGCAGTCTTTTCACCAAGTCCTTCAATATCCAGCGCTCTTCTTGAGGCCATGTGCTTTATTGCTTGCACCAGCTTTGCAGGACATGAGGCGTTTACACACTTGTAATAGGCACCTTCTCTCACTACCTCGGCACCGCAGACAGGACAGCTGGTGGGTGGCTTGATGGGCTTCTCTTTGCCTGTTCTTGCCTCCTTTATAACCGCCACCACATCGGGGATCACATCCCCAGCTCTTTGTACCAACACCCTATCGCCTATCATGACCGAAAGGCGCTCTACCTCGTCAAAGTTGTGAAGTGAGGCCCTGCTGACGATAACTCCGCCTATTTCAACAGGTTCAAGTATGGCAACAGGAGTGATTGCTCCTGTACGGCCTACCTGATAGACAACATCCACTATCCTGGTGGTTCTCTGTCTGGGCTTGAACTTTGCGGCAACGGCCCATCTGGGCGAGCGCGCAGTTGTTCCAAGCCTCTCCCAGAGCTCAAGTTCGTTCACCTTAACCACCACACCGTCCAGCTCA
Organism: bacterium; assembly: GCA_027037155.1. Taxonomy (GTDB): domain Bacteria; phylum Thermosulfidibacterota; class Thermosulfidibacteria; order Thermosulfidibacterales; family Thermosulfidibacteraceae; genus Thermosulfidibacter. Next base: position 7,023 of record JALWBK010000315.1, read on the forward strand.
TATTCAAACTCGTCTCTCTTGTTCTCAAGCTCTCTGTAAAATTCTATGATTCCCTCTATACCGGTGCTTACTTTGATAGGGGATGCTACCTTGAATCCAAGCTTGGAGAGGGCTTCCAGCACCTCCGAATGCTTCTTAAAGGAGAGCCCTTCAACCCTTCCAACTCCCCAGGCTATGAAGTCTAACGGCCTTGAAGCGGTGACAGAGGGGTCAAGCTGTCTTAAAGAACCGCTGGCTGCGTTTCTCGGGTTGGCAAAGGGCTTTTCGCCCATCTCAAGAAGCTTTTTGTTCAGCTTTTCGAATTCTCTTTTCGGGATTACCACCTCTCCTCTCACTTCAATGTATGAGGGTGTAGGAACTTCGCCCTTTATGAGCCTTAAAGGAACAGTCTTGATGGTCTTCACATTTGCGGTGACATCTTCCCCTACAAATCCATCGCCTCTTGTGGATGCTACCTCAAGCACGCCGTTCCTGTATACTATCTCGCAGGAGAGGCCGTCGTACTTGGGTTCTGCTGCGTACTCTACTTTGGCGTTTGCTGGAAGCTCAAGGAATCTCTTCACCCTGGCGTCAAAGTCCCTGAGTTCTGCTTCGTTTCTTGCGTCCTGCAGAGAAAGCATGGGGATAGAGTGGGATACAGGTTTAAATCCCTCCTGAACCGGTGCACCAACTCTTTGGGTGGGTGAGTCTGGTGTTATAAACTCAGGGAACTTCTCCTCTAACTCTACCAGCTCTCTAAAGAGCTCGTCGTATTCGGCATCGGAGATGACAGGGTCGTTCAGCACGTAATATCTGTAGTTGTGGTAGTTTATGAGCTCTCTAAGTTCCTCAATTCTCTTTTTTGCCTCTTCCCTCGTCATAGGTGCCCTCCCCAAATGAGATAGATACCGAAGAGGACGACTATAACTCCTGTTACCACCTCTATTTTTCTATAATGTGCCTGGATGTTTCTCAGTAAAGACATGCTTTTGGCGAGGGCTATTGCGGCCAGCACCATGGGAATGGCAATTCCCATAGAGTAGCAAAAGAGCAGGAACATGCCCGATAGCATGGTTTCTCTCAAAGCGGCCATTGAGAGTATCGGCACCAGTATGGCTCCTACGCATGGGCTCCAGCTCAATCCGAAGGCAACACCCATGACGAAAACGCCTATGCGGCTGGTGGTTTTCCCTGCTTTGGTGGTGAAGTTCTTCATGAGGAATGTGGGCTTGAAGAATCCCATCATGAAGATGCCCCAAAGCACTAAAAAGACGCCCACTATCTTTTTGAAGAGAACGTAGTTTCTGCTCAGTACATCCCCTATGGTGGTGGCGGTGGCTCCTAAAAGAACGAAGGCGCAGGTGAAGCCAGCCACGAAGGTGAAGGTTGATACTAACAGAGATGTAACGGAGTAATTCCTGTCTTGTAGCTCTTTCACCGAGTATCCGGTTATCATTGAAAGGTAGATGGGTACCATGGGAAAGACGCACGGTGAGACAAAAGAGAGCATTCCACCTACAAAGGCAGCCAGCGGTCCGACGTTTGTTGTGTTCATAGTTTGTGTCCGTATCCTCTAAGGAAGTCCGATGTGTTCATTACCCTTTTGCCTTCTGGCTGTATCTCCATTATGTTGACGGCTCCTTCCCCGCATGCAATCTTCAGAATACCCTTTTTGATGTCCTTCTCCAATACCTCTCCCGGTGTTCCCTGTCCACTTGATAGGGCGGTTCTGTAGATCTTGTATCTCTCTCCAGAGATTGTACACCACGCCCCAGGTTTTGGGGAAAGGGCCCTCACCTTGTTGTGCACCTCTGTCGCTGGTCTGCTCCAATCTATCACCGTTTCTTCCTTGGAGATGGGCTTGGCATAAGTGGCCTCTTCATCCTTTTGCGGAATTCTCACAATCTCCCCTCTTTCTATCTTCTCAAGGGCCTCAAGTAGAAGCTTTGCTGAGATAAGGGAGAGTCTGTCGTGAAGCTCTCCGTAGGTTTCATCGGGGTCTATCTCCACCTCTTTCTGCAAAAAGATGTCTCCTGCATCAAGCCTTTCGTTCATCCACATGATGGTGGTACCGGTCTTCTTCTCACCGTTCATAATGGCTCTCTGTATAGGCGCTGCACCACGGTACTTTGGAAGCAGTGAGGGATGTATGTTCAAGGGACCAACTTTGGGAATTTCCAATATCTCCTTGGGAATTATCTGTCCGTAGGAGACTACCACCATGACGTCAAAGTCCATTTGGGAAAGCAGAGGGTGGATCTCCTTTATCCTTTCGGGCTGTAGCACCTCAAGTCCAAGCTTCAGGGCTTCTTCCTTTATAGGGGTTGATAGTAGCTTTCTTCCTCTGCCTTTGGGCCTGTCAGGCTGGCTTATCACAAGCTTCACAT
>JALWBK010000315.1:9398-12658 GCA_027037155.1 bacterium
TATTCCAAACTCCGAGGTTCCCACAAAGACCACGTCCATCTCTTCCTCCGTTTAAACAACTAAAACTTTCTCCAAGAGATGAGGGGGTTTTCTCTGTAAAAGACCTTGTCCTCTGGGTTGGTTTTGAGGATGAGCTTTTCCTCTCCAGTTGTTATCATAAGCTGTCCTTCTCCAGAATCTGCCAAGATACTGCCCTCTGCTTCTTCACAGGAGATGAAGATCTCCCCCTTCCCCTTAACCACAACCTCCTCTGCTCTCTCTTCCACATCTCCATCTTGGGCAACCAATGCGAGGAAACGACCGTTGGTTATTGTGAGGGTTCCATCTATGTAGAACCTGAGAAGCTTAGCAGGTACCTTTTCCTCCTGAGGTTGTTCGGATGGAGCTTCCGATGGTGCTTCCTCGTCCAGACTGATAATCTCTTCCGTTTCTGGCACTTCTGGCATCTCATCCTCAGAGGGCTCTTTCACAACCACCTCTGGGATGCACTCCTTTAGCTCTTCCAGATGGGCCCTTTCAAAGGCCTTTCTGGCACATTCCATGTCTCCCAACCGCCTGCAGACTACCCCCAAAAGGAAGAGTCCCTTTTGGTGTTCGGGATTCATCTCTAACAACCGCTGCAGGTGTTCTCTTGCCTCCTCAAGCCTTTCAAGCCTGTACAGCGCAAGGGAGATGTTGAATAGGGACGATTCGGTGGGGCTCTCCTCCACTATTTTCTGTAATACCTCAAGAGCCTCCTGATATTTGCCTTCCTTTAAGAGCTGGTATGCTTCTCTTTCTTCCATAGCTCTACAAGCCTCATTATAGAGTTCACCACCTCTTCAATGCTCATGTTGCTTGTATCTATTATCACCGCATCCGATGCAGGCTTCAACGGGGCAACGCTTCTTGTGCTGTCCTGTCTGTCCCTCTCTATCACGCTTTTCAAAACCTCTTCCAAGGTGGTATTTATCCCCTTCTCTTTGAGCTCCAGATACCTGCGCTGTGCCCTTACCTCAGGGGAGGCGGTCAGAAAGACCTTCACTTCTGCGTTGGGGAAGACCACCGTTCCCATATCCCTTCCCTCTGCAACAAGATTGCCCTTTTCTCCAAAGTTCCTCTGAATACCAAGCAGCGCCTTTCTTACCTCGGGATGCATTGATACTTTGGATGCTGCCATTCCAACCTCTTCGGTGCGAATTTTCTCAGAAACATCCTCTCCGTTGACTATCACCCTTTGGCCTTGCTCATCTTGTTTGAACTCTATCTGCATTGTCTTTGCTAATTCTGCCAGCAACTTGCCGTCATCTAAAGGTATCTTCTTTTTCAATGCGACGTAGGCCAGTGCCCTGTAGATGGCGCCAGTGTCAAGGTACATGAAGCCCAGTTTTCGGGCCAGAATCTTTGATACGGTGCTTTTGCCAGAGCCTGCTGGACCGTCAATGGCTACCACCATCTCCCTTCTCCTTTACGGAGTGTTTGTGAAGCTCGTGAAGTGACTCCCTCACCTTGCAGTGAAAGTCTTCAGCCTTCATGCTGCTCATTATCTCTATGGCTTCATCTACAGTGCTTACGGCGTATATGCAGAAGTCTCCCTTCTTCACAGAGCTTACCACATCCTTCTTTAGTTGAAGATTGTCCATGTTTCTGGAGGGTATGACCACTCCTCCTTTAACGTTTAAAAGCTTACACACCTTCCAGAAGCCTTCCACCTTCTCGTTGACTCCACCCACTGGCTGCACATTGCCAAGCTGATCCACAGAGCCTGTTAGGGCGATGTTTTGCCGCACCGGGACGTTTCCTATGCTTGACAGTAGCGCTATGAGTTCTGCAAGCGTTGCCGAGTCTCCCTCTATGAGGGAGTAGGACTGTTCAAAGGCTATGTAAGCAGAGAGGGAGATGGGTTGCTTTTTGCCGTAGGTGTTTCCTATATACCCAGAAAGGGTGAGTAAAGCCTTTTCAAAGATCTTTCCCGAAAGTTTTGTCTCCCTTTCAATACTTATAATTCCTCTATTACCGCAGAAAGAGGTGGCCGTGATTCTTACAGGTTTGCCGAAGATGTAGTCCTCAAGCTCCGTAACGGAAAGACCGTAAACCTGGCCGATCTTTTCCCCCTCGGGCTCCACTATGATGGTGCCATCTTTTATAAGCTCAAGGATTCTTTCCTCAATCAGGTTGGATCTAAACTCTTTGGTTTCAAGGGCCTGTTCTATGTGTCTTCTCTCAATTCTCTCGTGTCCCTTCTTTTGGGCAATAAAGTGGGCTTCTCTCACCACATCAAGCAGTTTCTCTATCTTTAAAGAGAGCTTGTTCCTGTTGCCAGAAAGCCGTACGGAGTATTCTGTCAGTGCCGCTAGGGCACCGCTGGTTAGGGGAAGCAGATGGTTAGAGTGGGTAAGCTCAGAGATGGTAGAAGCAAGAAGCCTTCTGTTTTCTGGGATGTTGTCCACGGTGTGTTGGAATTCAGCCTTTACTTTAAAGAGCCTTCCAAACTCAGGATCCAGAATGCCCAAAAGATAGAACATTAGTGGGTCTCCCAAAAGCACCACCTTGAGGTTCAGTGGGATGGGCTGGGGTTTAAAGAGGGAGGTGATGGGTGGAGCTATGCCAAGCTCTTCAAGATAGGGCTGCACCGTTATCTCTTTGTATAAAAGAACTTTTTTGAGGGTGTGCCACACCCCGGGGTTCATCAGGATGTCCTTTACCCTGAGTACAAGAATGCCTCCGTTGGCCCTGTGGATGCTTCCGGGAACGATCTGGGTGAAGTCTGTTACGTAAAGGCCGAACTCCGCCTTCACTCCTATCTTGCCGAATAGATTACTGTAGGTTGGGTTTTTCTCGTAGACTAAGGGAGCGTGTTCAAGCTGGGAGTTGTCAACCACCACATTCACATCGTATTTTGCCAAGTTCCTCTCAATCTGGAGGGTTAAAAAGGGATTTTCCCCAGCAGAGGAAAGCTGCGTGAACATGTCAATGTTCTTCAGTATGTCTTCCTTTACTTCCAGTATGTGTTCTCTTATCTGGGGCAGCTCTATGTACTTCTCCTGCAGGTCCTCAACGAAGGTGTTTATTACGAAAAGCGCCACCTCCTCCCTGAGCTTCCTGAGCTCTTTGAACTGCTGTTTATCCAGGTCCCGGATCTTCTTCATGTAGTCCGATACGAGGGGCTCAATCTCTCTTCTCTTTCCGTTCACAAACTCCCTCAGCCTTGGATCGGCCAGCAGCTTCTCTTCGGGAACCAGTTGTCCGCCCATAAGGGGAAACAGGGCAATGCCCGCCGG
>JALWBK010000315.1:12668-17344 GCA_027037155.1 bacterium
CGCAAGCTCCTCAGCCTCCTTCATGACGAGCCACTTCTTGCCAACGCCCTCTATCCCTGCGACGAAGATGTTGAAGCCTTCAAGGTCGTTTTCCAAACCGAACCTTATGGCTTCTCTGGCACGTGTTTGAACTGCGTAGGTTATATCGCGATTTTTGCGACTGTTTGTCTTGATCTTTGGACATTCCCACCTGAGCTGATGCGGCCTTAGCTCCATAAATTCTCCTTGATGGCAATTTTCCTTTATGCTAAGGATAAAGCACCTACTTATCAAGAGGGAGGAAGATCTTGAAAGCCATCAGATTCGGCACAGACGGATGGAGAGGAATTATTGCGGAGGACTTCACCTTTGAAAATGTAAGGAGGGTGGCTCAGGCCACATCGGTTTTTGCAAAGGAAAGCGGCTGGGTGAAGGACAAGGGCGTTTTTATAGGCTACGATACCAGGTTCTTCTCAGAAGATTTTGCCAAAGCCTGTGCAGAGGTCTTTGCGGCAAATGGGATAAAGGTTGGCATTGCGAAAAAGCACGTTCCCACTCCCTTTGTTACCTTTGTTATAGTAAATGCAAGGGCAGATTTTGGTGTCTCCATCACTGCGAGCCACAACCCGTATCGGTACAACGGCTTTAAACTGAGAACCCCTAAAGGCGGAGCAGCACCGCCTGAAGTAACTTCCTCTATTGAAGCTTTGCTGGGCACTTTTGAAGTAAAAAGGCTGGACTTTGATGAGGGAGTGAAGGTTGGAAAGATAGAGGTGGTGGATCCCTATCCAGAGTATATAAAGTGGGTTTCTGAGAGGGTAAATCTTGAGCTTATTGGAAGGGCTGGTTTCAAGATCGTGGTAGATCCTATGCACGGTGCGGCCATGGACTTGGTAAAGCTGATAACTGCGCCTTACGGGTGCGATGTTGTTACCATGAACTGTGATAGAAACGCTTTCTTTGGTTTCAAGCATCCCGAGCCCATTGAGAAGAACATAAGAGATTTGATAGCCAAGGTCATTGACGCGAAGGCTGATGCAGGCATTGCCACTGACGGGGACGGTGACAGGTTGGGCATGGTAGATGAGAGGGGTAATTTCGTTAATCCCCATCAACTTTACGCTTTGATACTCCTTCATTTGGTTAAGAACAGGGGGATTAAGGGACCCATAGCTAAAACCGTTTCTACCACTAATTTGCTCAACAAGATTGCCCAAAAGTACGGCTTTGAGGTCATAGAGACCGCTGTGGGCTTTAAATACATGGCGGATATGCTTGCAGATAACAAGATTGTTATGGGGGGCGAGGAGTCAGGCGGATTGGGTGTTCAGTTTCACATACCTGAAAGGGACGGGACCTTTTCCTCTTTGTTGGTGCTTGAGTACATGGCGAAGGAAGGAAAGACCCTTGGGGAGCTTGTGGACTCTTTGTGGGAGGAATTCGGCCCTCATCTGTACAGGAGAATTGACGTTAAGGTGCGCAGCATAGAGGAGGCTCGCAGGTTCGTTGAGCTTTTGGAGAAGGAACCCCCTGAAAAGATAGCCGACCTTTTGGTGACAGGGACCACATTCATAGACGGTGCCAAGTTTGTGCTTGAGGATGGCTCATGGATTCTCTTTAGAGCCTCTGGTACGGAGCCCCTTTTGAGGGTTTACAGCGAAAGCCATTCTTTAGAGAGGCTTGATAAGATTCTTGGCTTTGGCAGGGCTCTGGTTGAAGAGCGTTTATCCTGACGAGACCTTAGATTACCTGAGAAAGTGGGACATCTACGTTATACAGGCTAAAGAGGGGTACAGATTCTCCGTTGAGTCCTTGATTCTCCCTGTTTTGGCCGAGCTGCCGCGTCGCGGGAGGGTGATAGACTTAGGATGTGGAAACGGTGTCGTATCTTTTGTGGTGGCAAGGCTCAGGCCCGAGGTGGAGGTGGTTGGACTGGAGATACAGCCTCAGATGGTGGACAGGACAAAAAGAGGAATTGAGATAAACGGGCTTTCTGATAGGGTTAAGGTGGTGCAGGGCTCTTTCAAGAATGTGAGAAGAATTTTCCCAGCGGAGTCCTTCAATTACGTGATCTCAAATCCACCTTTCTGGAAGGAATCGGTGGGCCGCAAAAGTCCCAGCGAGGAGAAGAGCATAGCCAGAATGGAGATAGAGGGGACCCTTGAAGATCTTGCGGATGCGGCATCTTACCTGCTCCCTTCCAAGGGAAGAGCGGGTATAATCTACTGCGCTGAAAGGGTGGTGGATTTGCTCTGCTGTTTGAGGCTAAAGAGGCTTGAGCCCAAAAGGTTGGTGCCCATCTATCCTTTGGAGAATAGGGAGGCCCAGTTCGTCTTCGTTGAAGCCGTTAAGGGTGCCAAAGAGGGCCAGTGTAGGGTAGAGCCTTTTTTGGTACTGCATGAGCCTGATGGTGGATACACCTCTGTTGTGAGAGGAATGATAGGAGTAAAGCAGTGAAGTGGCGCGTGCTTCCTTCCGATTCTGTTGTGCTTTCAAGGCTGATAGGAGAGCTGGGGATAACCGAGGCGACAGCGCTTATACTTGCCAACAGGGGTATAAAGGATCCTGAGGTTGCTGTAGGGTATATAAGCGATCCTTTAAGGCTTTTACACGATCCCTTTCTCTTTGCTCAAATGGAACGGGCAGTGGAGCGCATTGTAAGGGCTGTTAGGTCGCGAGAAAGGATTCTCATCTTCGGGGATTACGACGCAGACGGTATAACGGGAAGTGCGTTACTTTACCTTTTTCTAAAGGAGCTGGGGGCAGAGGTTGATGTCTTCATCCCTCACAGGACAGAGCATGGATACGGCCTTACCCAACGCTCGCTAACGGCCATAGAGGAGCTGGACTTTTCTCTTCTTATCACGGTGGATTGCGGTATCACTGCTGTATGTGAAACGGCTACTTTGGTGCGAAGTGGGGTGGATGTGATAATAACCGACCACCACACCCCTGGGGCTCTTATCCCGTCAGCCCTTGCAGTGATAAATCCCCGCCTTGACAGGGGATATCCCTTTGAGGGCCTTGCGGGAGTTGGGGTGGCTTTGAAGCTTGCCGAAGGTATCGCCCTCTATCTGGAGGGTGAGAAGCTAAGGAGAGAGGTTATAAAAAAGTACATCTCTTTGGCTGCCTTGGGAACTGTTGCCGACATCATGGAGGTGGTGGACGAGAACCGCTTTTTTGTAAAGTACGGGCTTCGCAAGATGAGGGAGAATCTCGGGTTGAGGGCCCTTCAGGAGAGAGCTGGACTTTCCGAAGAGAGGAGTTTAGCGCTACAAGACATCTCTTTCATAATAGCGCCGAGGATCAACGCTCCGGGAAGGATGAGCCATGCCATCAAGGCCTTTAGGCTTCTCACCACAGATGACGAATCGGAGGCTGAGGAGCTTGCTGGTGAGCTCAACAGGGAAAACTCAAAAAGACAGAGGGAGGAGGAGAAGGTTACGGAAGAGGCCCTTTCACTTTACGAAGAGGATGTTGCAAAGGTGGCTATAGTGTGTGGAGATAGGTGGCACCCAGGAGTGATAGGCATAGCCGCATCCCGAATTGCAAAGGTACTGAGAAAACCGTGCGTTCTCGTTTCCTTTAACGGCTCTTCTTTGGGCAGGGGGTCGGGAAGGAGCTATGCCGATGTAGATCTATACTCTCTGATGTCTTGTGCCTCTGATGTTATGGAGCACTTCGGAGGGCATAAAAACGCGGTGGGCTTTAGCGTAGAAAGAGAAAAGGTAGGTGAGCTTGTTCGCAGGGTCAAGGAGAGATCCCGTTCGCTTCAGTTTTCGGAAGAGACGCTTGACATAGACGGTGTTTTGAGTTTTGAGCACTTTGAGGCCTCTTTTCTTAGAGAGCTGTTGCAGCTTTCTCCCTTTGGAGAGGGATTTCCCGAGCCGGTCTTTCTCTTTAAAAGGGTAACGGTCAGAAATCCTAAGGAGGTGGGGAGAAAGACCGTTATCTTTCAGGCGATACAAGATAGGGTTATGGTGGACGCGGTTATGTTTGATCCCATAGAGGAGTTTACGGGAAGTGGTGTTTATGACATTGCGGCGTCTGTTGAGCTTTCACAGTGGAAGGGCGAGAAGAGACTCAGATTGAGGTGTAAGGATGTCAGAAAGCTTGGATAGGGATGCGATAGTTGTCAAGTACCTGCTTAAAAGAAGGGGGGAAATCGTCTCTGGAGAGGAGCTATCCTTTGAACTTGGTATCTCAAGGGTTGCTCTTAATAAGCGCGTGAAGAAACTTGTGGAAATGGGAGTGCCCATCAAGAGCATAGAGAGGAAGGGTTACATCCTGGAAGAGGAACCAGACGTTTTGATTCCGGAAGTGATAAAGGCTTACCTTGAGAACCCTTTAATCGGAAACACCATACATGCCTTAGAGGTGGTGGATTCAACCAACAGATTGGCCAAAGAGCTAGCTGCCCAGGGGGAAAGAGAAGGTACCGTAGTTGTGGCAGACTACCAAACGGCGGGAAAGGGAAGGATGGGGAGAAAGTGGTTCAGCCCTCCTGGGAAGAACCTATACTTTTCGGTGATTCTAAGGCCCAGGATCAGCCCGTTGTTCTTGTATCAGGCCACCATGGTGGCTTCTGTGTCCGTATGTGAGGTGCTTCGCCAAAAGGAGGTTGATGCTTTGATAAAATGGCCCAACGACATCTATGCTTCTGGAAAAAAGCTGTGTGGGGTGCTGAACGAAGCGGA
>JALWBK010000315.1:17354-17686 GCA_027037155.1 bacterium
GGATAAACGTGAACATTGGACCTGAGGAGTTTCCAGTTGATATCGCACCTATTGCAACCTCTGTTTTTGTCCAAACGGGCAACTTTGCCAACAGGGCCAAGTTGCTGGCTGAAGTGCTTGATGCCATGTATCGCTGGTACGTTAAGCTGATTGCTGGTGAGACTGCTTCTATCTTCAGCTACTGGAGGACGTACAATTACACCATTGGAAAACGAGTTGTTGTTGATAAAGGCCTTGAAGGGGAGGCGGTGGGTATAACTCCCTCTGGGGAGCTTTTGGTGAGAAATGGCGATGGAAAACTTCACGCTATAGCTTCAGGTGATGTAGTGGTT
>JALWBK010000316.1 GCA_027037155.1 bacterium
CCTGGTACTCACCTTCAGCAGCGATGATCTTAGCCCTTCTCTCCCTCTCCGCCTCTGCCTGTCTCGCCATGGCTCTTTGCATATCATGGGGCAGATCCACATGTTTTATCTCCACAGTGGTCACCTTTATCCCCCACGGATCGGTATGCTCATCAAGAATGGTCTGAAGGCGCGAATTTATCTTTTCTCTGTGGCTCAAGATCTCATCAAGCTCCACCTCACCCAAGACGGACCTTAAAGTTGTCTGGGCAAGCTGGCTTGTGGCGTAGAGGTAGTCCTCCACCTCAATAACCGCCTTCTCAGGCACCACAACCCTAAAGTAGACAACCGCGTTGACCTTAATAGAGACGTTGTCCTTGGTTATCACATCCTGAGGTGGAACATCCATGACCACCGTTCTCAAGCTCACCTTTACCATCTTATCTATAACGGGAATGAGTATGATCAGTCCCGGTCCTTTGGTCTTGTAGTACCTTCCAAGCCTGAAAATGATCCCCCTCTCGTACTCCCTCAGTATCCTGACAGCGGAGGCAAGAAAGAAGATGGCAAAAAAGATTATAACGACACTAAAGTTACTCAAAAGATAAAATAGCGTATTCATACCCCCCTCCCTATCCTAAATCTCCCTCAAAGCCCCCTCTATGGCCTCAAGGGTTCTGTCTATATCCTCCCAGGTATGGGCGCAGGAGACAAAGGCCGCTTCAAACTGGCTGGGAGCAAGATAGACTCCGTTTTCCAACATCTTCCAGAAGAACTTGGCGTACAAGCCTGTATCGCTCCTTACTGCATCGGCGTAACTCTTCACAGGCCCTTCGTTGAAGAATATACAGGACATGGAGGCTATGCCGTTTATCGTAACCGGTATCCCCTTGGCATCAAAAAGCTTCTTGGCGTTCTCAGAAAGGTACTTTGCCCTTCTCTCAAGCTCTTCATAGGGGTTTTCCCTCTTCAGTATCTCCAAGGTCTTGAAACCAGCAGCCATGGCAACAGGGTTTCCAGAAAGGGTTCCAGCCTGATAAACGGGACCTTCAGGAGCCACATGCTCCATTATCTCAGCCTTTCCACCGTACGCACCCACTGGAAAGCCACCACCTATTATTTTGCCCAAACAGGTTATATCCGGCTCAACACCAAAGTACCCTTGGGCCCCAGAGTAGGATACCCTGAAACCGGTAATGACCTCATCAAATATGAGCAAAGCTCCATGCTCTTTAGTGATCCTCCTCAGCTCCTCAAGAAATCCCTTCTCCGGCAGTATAACACCAGCATTACCCATAACCGGCTCCAAAATGACGCAGGCGATATCATCCCCGTACTTATCAAAGAGTGCCTTCACGCTGTCTATGTCGTTAAACTGGGCAAGGAGTGTGTGCTTGGTAAAGTCCTCAGGAACACCAGGAGTACCCGGTATGCCAAAGGTCAAAACACCAGAGCCTGCCTTTACCAGTAGATAGTCCACATGCCCGTGATAGCAGCCCTCAAACTTGACCACCTTGTTTCTTCCTGTGTAACCCCTGGCGAGCCTGATGGCGCTCATAGTGGCCTCTGTGCCTGAGTTTACAAACCTCACCTTCTCCACAGAAGGGATGGCATCAACCACGGCTTCAGCCATCCTTATCTCAAGCTCGCAGGTTATACCAAAAGAAGTGCCCTTCTCCGCCACCTCCTTCACGAATGAGATGACCTCAGGATGGGCATGTCCCAATATCAGAGGGCCCCAGGAACAGACGTAATCTATGTACTCGTTGCCGTCCACATCGTAAATCTTTGACCCTCTACCCTCCTTCACCACAAAGGGCTCACCCTGCACGGACTTAAACGCCCTCACAGGACTGTTAACTCCACCGGGCAGTACCTTCCTGGCCCTCTCGTAAAGCTCTCTGCTCTTCTTAAACTCCATACTCAACCTCCGCTCTCCAGGGTTTGGGAAGAAAGAGCTCCCTATAAAGCTCAATTGCGTATCTGTCGGTCATACCAGAGAGATAGTCAAGCACCCTCCTCTCTACAGGATCGCTCTCTATGCACCAGTTACCTATCCTGTCAGGATGCTCCACAAAGTAGGCGAAAAGCCTCTCAAGAAGAGCGTACGCCTTGGCAAACTCCCTTTTCACCTGTGGGGCCTGGTACACCCTCTCGTAGAGAAACTTTCTGAGTTTGTGTAAGAGAAACAGCCCCTCCTCAGACATCGCAACCCTTTCGTAATCAAGCTTCACCGTCTGGTTTATAACATCCTTGACCATGGTGTCTATCCGCTGGCCGTGTGACTCACCGAAGAACCTCAAACAGTCCTCGGGAAGGTCAGAGGGCTTTATAAGACCAGCCCTTATTGCATCATCAATATCGTGGTTTACATAGGCAATGACATCGGCAATCCTCACAACCTCCGCCTCAAGGGTCACGGGTCTATCGTTATCGGGAGCAAGTATGGCCCCAAGTCCCTTGGAATGCTTCTTTATACCGTCTATTACCTCAAAGGTCAGATTCAACCCCCTGCCCTCCCTCTCCAGGTACTCCACCACCCTAACACTCTGCCGGGCATGATGGAACCCTTTTGCCGAAAGCCTGTTAAGTACCTCCTCACCGGCATGACCAAAGGGAGTGTGTCCCAAATCGTGTCCCATGGCAATGGCTTCCGTAAGGTCCTCATTGAGGTTCAACGCCCGAGAGATGGTTCGGGCAATCTGTGCCACCTCCAAAGTGTGGGTGAGTCTCGTCCTGTAGTGGTCTCCCAAGGGGGCAAGAAACACCTGAGTCTTGTGTTTGAGCCTTCTAAAAGATTTAGAGTGTAGGATCCTATCCCTATCCCTTTGAAAGGCCGTCCTTATGTCACACTCAGGTTCCTTTTCACGACGACCACGGGACTCAACGCTTTTGGCAGCCCTCGGATGAAGATGGCTCCTCTCCCATTGCTCAATTCTCGCCCTCACGGTCATGACTTTTTGGAGTGTCTTATAAAGCTCTCCCTCTCCCTGCTTCCCTGACTCTTTTGGGACTTTAGCCTTTCCAGGATATTGCGACGCTTCTGAATAAGCTCCTCTAACCTACCAAAGAGAAACTCCAGCTCCTCATCCACCATGTGCAGTTCCTTCTCCCAATCCTCTCTCATCTTACCTCCTCCAATGCCACAGATCCCAGCTCTTTATATATAGCCCCCTGAGGCGTAAGGATACTTTGAAAGAGTACCACCCTCCTTACCCAAAAGCTCCCGTAGCTTTTTTGCTCCTCACAAAAGTTCCTTACAGATCTTTTAGCAAAGCCATCCACCCTCTTCACCCTACCAATGGTAACGTGGGGATGAAAATCTCTCTTTTCCCTCTCAAAGCCAAGTCCTTCAAGGGCATCTTCCACCAGTCCGTTAAGCTTTGTCAGCTCACGCTGACCTTCTCTAACACCACACCAAACCACCCTCGGATTTGAAATATGGGGAAAAGTGCCACTTCCCGCAACCTCCACCTTAAAGGCCTTTACCCCCTTCAACGCCCTCTTCAACGCGTCCAAGATACGCTCTACCATCTGTACATCTATGTTCCCCAAAAACTTCAGCGTGATGTGATAGGACTCAGAAGAGGGGAAAGAGGCTCTCAAGCCCTCTCTTTTCAAGAGCATAGCGTCTTTATATATAGCCTCCTTAACAGAAGCGGGAAGCTCAACTGCCACAAAGGCCCTTATCTTCTTCAAAATGCCTCCTCAAAACATCCAATGCGGCTTTGGCAAAAGCAATCTTATTGCCAACCCTATCATAATTAAATCTAAACTCAAAACTATCCACCTTATCCTTAAAGGCAAGCCCCACGTAAACTGTGCCCACAGGCTTTTCAGGGGTTCCCCCTGTAGGACCCGCAATACCTGTGGTTGAAAGCCCCACATCAGACTTCAGCAACCTCCTGACCCCTTTAGCCATCTCCTTGGCAACCTCATGGCTGTACACAGTAAATTTCCTGATGGCCTCCCAACTCACACCCAACACCTCTGCCTTAACCTCTTCAAGATAGGCAACAACCCCTCCCTTAAAGTAGTCGGAAGAACCAGAAACATTGGTTATTAGATTTGCAAGCAATCCCCCTGTACAGGATTCTGCCACCGCAAGAGATAATCCTTTTTCTTTCAAAAGCCTTCCAACCACCACCTCCAGAGAGTCATCATCCATACCAAAGAGGCTCTCCCCAAAGACCCTTTCAATCTGCGCTCTAACGATATCTCTTTGAGAGGGATCCACCTTTACGTTGAGCCACACCTCACCGTCTCTAAGAACCGTTCCCCAGCGAACGGCAAAACCGGAAAGTACCTCTTTAGCCCGGGCGTTTACCTCTGACTCCTTCAGCCCGAACAGCCTAAACCTCATCACCTCCATAGCCCTCTCCCCTGTCCCCACCAACCGTGGAAAGACCAGCTTTGAAAGCTCTTCCAGCTCCCTGGGCACTCCAGGAAGCGCCACTACGACACAGTTTCTCTCCCTCACAATTAGAGCTGGGGCAAGTCCCACCGGATTATCCACATACTCACCACCCTCCACAATGTAAGCCATGCGGCGGTGCTCTTCCCTCAGGACCGATCCTCTTCTCTTCAAAACACCCTCTATCTTTGCCCACAGGCCCTCATCAAAAATAAGCCTTTTATCCAAAGAGGCAGCCATGGCCTGCCGAGTGATGTCATCCTCTGTGGGACCCAATCCTCCACACACCACCACCAACTGGGCAAACTCTTTCAGAAAATCTAAGGCAGCCCTTACCATCTGAAGCTCGTCCCTCACCTCCATCACATAGTCAACATCAACCCCAAAGGAGGTGAGGAAGGGAACGAGAAAAGAAGCGTTGGTATTCTCAATAAGTCCGTCAACGACCTCGTCTCCTACAAAAAGCAGCGCCGCCTTCATGGCCACCTCAGTAAGACATGGGATCGGACTCGCTTCTTACAAGATACTTTAGCCTCTCAGGCCCCCCTATACTCTTGATGATCCTTGCCACAGAGGGAGGAACAAGCTCCTCCCAAGGCTCGTCCCTTAACATCCTCTCCCTTATGGTGGTGGCACAGTACAGCTCTCTCTTTATCATCCTGAGGGGAACAACCTCCACTCCGTTCTCTTTTAATAGTATCTGTGTAAGGGGATTCCCAGTGTAGGCCCTGTGAAAGGGAGGAAGTAAGGACCTTATGTGAGCGCACCAAGCTGCGTTGTTCTCTATGTTGGGATAGGCAGTTATGTAAACCCTTCTCATGTCCACACCGGCTTCTACCAAAGCTTCGTGAATCATCCACATCCTCTCGCCGGCCGTAAAGGGACTCTTCACGTTGTAGTTGAAGTTGGCAGATCCCACCGCCACGATGATCTCATCGTTTTCCGAAAGTATCATCTTAACGACCTCAAGGTGTCCGTTGTGAAAGGGTTGGAATCTTCCCATGTAGACAGCCCTTCTCATCTTACCACCACCCTCCCCTCTCCCGATACAATCTTGCCAATTTCTGGATACGGATAGTCTTCGGCCTTTTCCTCAGGCACCACTACGAGCAGTCCACCAGAGGTCTGGGGGTCAAAAAGCACCATCTTCAGGTCTCCAATGTCTTTTTCAAAAAACACCTTCCCCTCACAGTACTTCATATTCTCATAGGCTCCCGCAGGAATCAAACCAAAAGACGCGTAATCCAATGCTTCCTCAACAATAGGAACTTTACCTGCTTCCAGCACCATGTCAAAACCCGTTTCTGCAACCATCTCCATGGCGTGTCCCAAAAGGCCAAAACCTGTAACATCGGTGGCAGCCACAGCCCCCACCTGCACCATCCTCTCGGCAGCCTCCCTGTTCAAGGTTCTCATCACCTCAACAGCCTCATTTATAGCCTTATCCGAGGCCATATCTGCTTTGATAGCGGTAACCACTATGCCTGTTCCAACGGGCTTCGTTAGAAACACCCTGCAGCTAGATCTGGGAACCTTATTTCTCAGAATCTTCTCGGGACGCACCCTGCCAACCACACAAAGTCCGTACTTTGGCTCCGGATCGTCCACAGTGTGTCCGCCCACAAGATAAGCACCGGCCTCTCTAACTTTGCTGATGCCTCCCTCTAAAATCTTCCTCATATACTCAACGGGAAGCCTGCAGGGAATGCAAAGAATATTCATGGCAAACCACGGCCTGCCACCCATGGCATACACATCACTTAAGGCATTGGCCGCGGCAATCTCCCCAAAGACAAAAGGATCATCTACCACGGGGGTAACAAAATCCAGAGTTGCCACAAGGGCAAGCTCCGAATTCACCCTCACAACGGCAGCATCCTCAAACCCCTCAGAAGCCACCAGAACCTCACCACCCAAAGGGAACTCAAGCCCCTCAAGGGCATGGGCCAGATCCACCGGCCCTACCTTCGCCCCTCAACCACTTGCCCTCACCAAAGAGGTAAGCTTTATCTGCTTGCTCATATCCTCACCACCGAGTCAGACTGAAGCAGGTTCTCCACCGTATCGTACATGTTTGTGATCTTACCAACCAAAAGCTTATCTTTAAGTCCAAAGTATTCAAGGCATGTACCACACGAGTATATCTCAACCCCTCTCTCCTCAAGCTCCTTCAAAACATCTATCACCTTAGAGCCCTCTGTGGTGAGGAAAACCCCTCTGTTCACGAAAAGCAGCTTTGAAGGCAAAGAAGATGCCTCCTTCAAGGTGGAGAGAAAGGCCCTCAAAAGCATAGTACCCAGCTCCCTCTCTTCCCCCATGGAGTCGGATAAAAAGAGTATTACTTTGCCCTTGCCAACCTCAGGTGAACTGGCGGCAGGAAGCTCGCAGGTGTAACCTTTAGTTATTATGAGCCTGAAGTATCCCTTCTCTTCCCTCACCTCCACATCACATCCCTGCCTTTGGACAAACCTCTTCACATTTTCCTTGGAGGCCTCGTTATCAACTAAAACTTCCACCACTCCCTCCTCAACCTTTTCCAAAGCCTCTTTAGTCATGAGAACCGGTTTGGGACAGGGATATCCCCTTGCATCCACCACCATCACATCCCCTCCGCAATCCTTTTTACTGCATCAACAGCTACTTCAACATCCTCGTAGGTGTTAAAAGCACCTAAAGAAAAGCGAACAGTACCTTCAGGGTATGTGCCAACGGCTTTGTGAGCCCAAGGAGCACAGTGAAGTCCAGGTCTACAGCAGATACCAAAATCCCTGTCCAAACTGAAGGCGACCTGAGCTGGGTCCATCCCCTCAATATTGAAAGAAAGCACAGGTACCCTCCTCTCCCAAAGCTCACAACCATAAAGCACAACCCCCTTCACCCCTTTAAGCCCCTCCCATAGATGCAGAAATAGGTCCATCTCATGCTTTCTGAGGCCCTCCACCCCCTTTTCAAGCACCCAGGAAACCCCAGCGGAAAGTCCAGCGATACCATGCACGTTGAGGGTGCCACTCTCAAACTTGTCCGGCAAAAAGGAGGGCTGCTCATCACTCTCCGAGTTGCTACCCGTTCCCCCCATGATGAAAGGCTCCAAGTCCACCCCTTCAGGCAGGTAAAAACCACCCGTTCCCTGAGGCCCCAAAAGCCCCTTATGGCCGGTAAACACAGGTATCACGTTATCAAAATCGGAAAAAGAGACCGGATAGGTTCCTAAGGTTTGGGTGGTGTCAAGCACCACAGGAATACCAAAACGAGCAGCACATCGGGCTATCTCCTCAAAAGGCGTAACGGTACCGAATACGTTACTGGCGTGATTCACAAACACCGCACAGGTATCACTGTCAACGGCCTCGCAAACATCCTTGGGATTAACCAACGCGTCTTTACCGCAGGGAATCACCCTTAACTCTATTTTAAAGTGCCTGCACCAGTAGCGAAGGGGCCTTGACACAGCGTTGTGTTCTAAAGAGGTTGTAACCACATTCTTTCCATAAGAATTCCTCAACAGGCTAAAGACAAGTACATTCATGGCCTCAGTGGCATTTTTGGTAAAGATCACCCTCTCGGGATCCCCCACCCCCAGCAGCCTGCTCAAAAGATTGCGACATCCAAATACGATCCTTGCAGCCTCAACGGCAAGTCTATGCCCGCTCCTTCCAGGATTTGCCCCGATATCCCTCGCATACTCTAATACAGCGTCCCACACCCTATCAGGTTTAGGGAAGGAGGTAGCTGCATTATCAAGGTAAACCACCCTATGTCTTTTTCCAGCACTCCCCGAGCCCTTCATCGTAAACCGCTGTGACCTTCACCTTTTCATTCAATAAAACATTAAGAAGCTCCTTCCATTCGCCACAAGCCTTCACACACAGGCCACATTCGGAAGAGAGCTTTTTAGGAACGGGTAGTATCTCATACTTCACCCCCTTCTTTGAAAAGACCGCATCTGCTTTCATAACCTCGGTGGTGCTTTTGAAAAGGAAGAAGAAACACATCAGTATGAAAGATTACGCGTGAAAAGGCCCCTTTTCAAATCGGAAAAAATTATAATAAAGACAGCAACCATTGAGAAAACTAATTAGCTTTAAACTTGGTAAGATTTAAAGATGCCACCATGCGGTCAAGCTCTTCTAACTGAGCCCTTATGTAGGACAAAGCCTTACCCTTTAGCCTCTTCCTAACAATCCTATAGTACTTACCTCTTGAGTGTCTCGCCAAAAACCTCAAGGGATTGACGAATCTGCCGTTCACCCTGATCCTAAAGTCCAAATGAGGGCCAGTTGCAAGACCAGACATACCCACGTAACCTATAACCTGCCCCTTCTTAACCTTCCGGCCAACCCTCAAACCCTTAGCGTATCTCGCCAGGTGAGCGTACTGGGTAACAATGCCCTTATCGTGTTTAATCTTTACCGTTCTTCCATATCCTCTCATCCAGCCCTTCCATATTACCACACCATCTGCCACGCTCTTAACGGGAGTGCCGTAAGGAGCGGCGTAATCCACCCCGAGATGGGGTCTCACCACACCGAGAATGGGATGAAGCCTGTGCCAGGTGTAGTAGCTCGAAATCCTCCTGTACCTCAGAGGAGCCGAGAGCCAACCATCATCTATAGGCGAGGCAAGGTACTTACCCACCAAAGAGACTCCCCTACTGTCGTAGTACGCTCCCTTGTAATAAACGGCTTTACCTTTGACTTTCTGCCCGATATACTCCGCAACCAGTATCTTACCGTACTTGGTGTTGCCAAAGCTATCCTTGAGGTACTCACATATAAAGGCATAGGTGTCACCAGGCCTTGTCCAGGTCCTGAAGTCTATTCTGTGTCTGAAGATCCTGGCAAATTGGTACGCAAGTCCTGGATCTCCTGTGCGCTCGTATATTGAATCGTATATGGAATCACCGCTTCCCAAAACCCCTGCTATAAGCCTCTTTTCAACCGTGACCTTCACTTTTTTCTTAGAAAGGGCAAGCCTGCGAAGATCCACCTCGTATATTTCACCGACATCATAAGGGATCACAAGTTTGACAGGGATATTGCCCTCGTACTCTATTATGTACTTAAAACCTACGCCTATGCCTTCCGCTTTTATACGACGCTCAATAAGGGCACCCACTCTGTTGGCCTCATCGGGACTTATGTTGTGATCAATGAGAGACTTCACCAAAGTCTCAGATCTTCCAATGACTACCAACTGCTGGGAAGCCACAGCTGGAAAAAGCGCAAAAAAAGAGAAGACAAAAAGTAGCGAAGCCTTTATCATCAAGCGCATGCTCTCAAAACCTCCTCAACCACGCTGTTAGGCTACCTTAAAGCAACCTCCCTTGTCAACCATTTGCCTTACCCAGTACCAAAGTATATCTTCATTGTAAAAAGGCAAGGGAGGCGAGCCATGCTAAAGCTCACCAGACAATTAGCAACAATCATAATAGGCCTAACCATACTGGCATGCTCCACCTACAACAACAGGGTCCAGCCCATCAGCATACCAGAGTACCAAAGCAACAAGATAGAGATAAATGGAGCCTACATCACAGCAAAGGCCTATTTGGACAGGGAAGAAGCGGAAAAGAGGTTCGGCTTTGACATTAGGGGAGCTGGGATACTGCCGGTGCAAGTTGTCATCCAAAATAATGGCAACCACACTATACTAATAGACGCCTCTCAAACACTGCTGATTGATGAAAAGGGCAACGGTTGGCCCCTGCTCTCTTTTGACCAGGTTTACGAAAGGATAAAGGATAAAGTGGATATCGGAGAAACCGCCAAAGGGACGCTAAAGCCTGGATTCTTAGGAGCTGCAGCAGGTGCCATTGTAGGAGCTGCCATCGGCATCCTAACCGGCGAGAATGTGGGGAAATCGGCTGGCAAAGGAGCGGCTGTAGGAGCTGCGGGAGGTGCTATTATAGGAGGTGCCCAAGCCTATGAGTCTGTTGAAGAGAAGGTGAAAGAGGATCTTGTAAACAAAACACTGAGGAACAGAGTGATCGCTCCAGGAGAGCTTGTTCATGGCTTTCTCTTTTTCCCAGGATATAAAAACGAAGCCACTACCGCCAAGGTGCTGAGACTGGCTTTAAGGTTCGACAAGTCCAAAAGGCTGCAAGTGATTGATATACCACTTACATTGCAAAAGTAGCCTTTTTCTGTTAACGCATTCTCCAAATCTACAGGGGGTAAGGCCATGATTTGGAACGATGAGATGGAGACGTTGCCAAGGGAGGCACTGGAAGCCCTCCAGTTGAAGAGACTCAAACAGGTGGTTGAAAGGGTGTACGCCACCGTTCCCTTCTACCGCAAGAAGTTCCAGGAAGCGGGAATCACACCCGATGACATAAAGTCTCTGGACGATCTCAAAAGACTTCCCTTCACCACTAAAGAAGATCTCAGGGAAAACTACCCCTTTGGAATGTTTGCCGTACCTTTGAAGCAGGTTGTGAGAATACACGCCTCCTCTGGTACCACTGGAAAGCCTACGGTGGTGGGATACACTAAGAGAGATATAGAAACCTGGTCTGAACTTATGGCAAGGTCCCTATACGCTGCCGGGGTAACCAAAGAAGACATCATACAAAACGCCTATGGCTATGGGCTCTTCACAGGAGGATTAGGCGTCCACTACGGAGCCGAGAAGATAGGAGCCACCGTAATCCCTATATCTGGAGGACACTCCAAAAGGCAGATCATGATCATGAAGGATTTTGGTGCCACGGTGCTGACGTGTACCCCTTCTTACGCCCTACACTTAGCCGAAGTGGCTGAGGAGATGGGGGTTGAGCCAAGATCAACCATTCTAAAGGTGGGCATATTCGGAGCAGAGCCCTGGACCGAGGAGATGAGAAGGGAAATTGAAGAGCTCTGGAACATCAAGGCCATAGACATATACGGTCTATCTGAAATCATCGGACCGGGCGTATCTATAGAGTGCGAGGAGGCACAGAACGGTCTTCACATCTTTGAGGACCACTTCATACCGGAAATCATAGATCCCGAAACAGGAGAAAACCTACCTTACGGTGAGTACGGGGAACTGGTTATCACCACCATCACAAAAGAGGCTTTCCCCGTCATAAGGTACAGAACCAGGGATATAACGAGACTGATCAAGGAGCCCTGCATCTGCGGAAGAACCTTCGTAAGGATGGACAGAGTCAGAGGCAGAACCGACGATATGCTCATCATCAGAGGAGTCAATGTTTTCCCGTCCCAGATTGAGGAGATACTCATAAGTACCAAGGGTGTACTGCCTCACTACATGATTATCGTGGATCGCGAAGGCACTTTGGATACCTTAGAGGTACAAGTGGAAGTGGACGAGAAGATCTTTTCTGATGAGGTGAGGAAACTTCAGCAGCTTGCCCGCAAGATTGAACAGAACATCAAGGAAACCATCGGCATCTCGGCAAAGGTGAAGCTCGTTGAACCCAAAACGCTGCAGAGGTTTGAGGGCAAGGCAAGAAGGGTTATTGACAAAAGAAAGCTTTTCAACGGAGGTAAGTGATGAAGGTAGAACAGATATCGGTATTTTTAGAAAACAGGGCCGGAAGGCTAGCGGAGGTAGCAGAGATATTGGGCAAAAACGGAATAAACATCCGCGCCCTATCCCTTGCCGACACCACTGACTTTGGAATACTAAGGCTCATCGTAAACGACAGGGAAAAGGCCAAAGAGGTGCTGAAGGAAGCTGGATTTACCGTGGGGATCACTGAAGTGGTGGCGGTTGAAGTGGATGACGAACCAGGGGGACTTGCCAAGATACTCACTCCCCTTTCCGAAGAAGGGATAAACGTGGAGTACATGTACGCCTTCGTGGAGAAAAGCCGCAATAAAGCCGTCCTCATCTTCAGGTTTGAAAACACCGACAAGGCAATAGAGGTGCTCGCCAAGAACAACATAACCATTCTGGATGGAGAACAGGTATACAGTCTGTAGGAGGGAAGAATGATATTTGAGCCCGAGTTTGAGTGTATGCCACCGGATGAACTTAGGATTCTGCAACTTTACCGCCTTAAAAGACAGCTAAGGCGTGTGTACGAGCGAGTGAAACCCTACAGGGAGAAGATGGAGAAGGCTGGGGTAAAGCCCGACGACATAAAGAGTCTTGAAGACATCAAGTACCTTCCCTTCACCACCAAAGACGACTTCAGAGAAAACTACCCCTACGGACTCTTTGCCACGGACATGGAAGAAATCGTAAGGGTACACTCCTCCTCCGGTACCACAGGAAAGCCCACCGTTGTGGGATATACCAAAAGAGATCTTGAAACATGGGCCACTCTCACCGCTAGGGTTTTAGCCGCAGGCGGTGTAAGAAAGCGCGATATAGTTCAGATAGCCTTTGGCTACGGCCTTTTCACCGGTGGATTTGGACTACACTACGGGGTGGAAAAGTTAGGTGCCACCGTCATCCCCGTCTCATCGGGTCAAACTAAAAGGCAGATCATGATCATGAAGGACTATGGCACAACGGCACTTGTATGCACCCCTTCATACGCTCTACACATTGCCGAAACCCTTGAGGAAATGAGAATTGATCCCAAGGAGCTAAAACTAAGGGTGGGCCTGTTCGGTGCAGAGCCTTGGACCGAAAGCATGAGACAGGAGATAGAGAAGAGACTCCACATAGATGCAACCGACAACTACGGTCTCTCAGAGGTGATGGGACCAGGAGTATCTGGCGAGTGTATTGAAGCCAAAAGCGGGCTCCACATCTTTGAAGATCACTTCTATCCTGAGATCATAAATCCAGAAACGGGAAAGCCACTGCCTGAGGGCGAGTGGGGAGAACTTGTGATAACCACCCTGACGAAGGAGGGACTACCCCTCATAAGGTACAGAACAAGGGACATTACCAAGCTCTATAGGGAAGAGTGTCCCTGCGGCAGAACCCTCATAAAGATGGCGAAGCCAAGCGGCAGGACCGACGACATGCTCATCATCAGAGGTGTCAACATATTCCCATCACAGGTAGAGGAAGCCCTGTTAGAGATAGAAGGAGCGAGCCCCCACTTCCAGATAGTGGTGGACAGAAAGGGTCACCTTGACGAGATGGAAGTATGGGTAGAAGCCTCAGAACACCTGTTCTTTGACTCCATGCGTAAGCAAAAAGAGCTCTTAGACAGGATCACCGACCACCTCCAGCAAAGCCTTGGAATAAAGGTAAAGGTAAAGCTGGTTGAACCCAAAACCTTGGAGAGAACCAGCGGCAAAGCAAAAAGAGTGATAGACAGGAGGGATCTCCCAAAGTATGTGCCAGAAAAGTACCTTAAAAACTAAGTTTTTATTAGGCAACGAGGCTATAGCCGCAGGAGCCCTTAAGGGTGGGGTAAGATTTGCGGCATCATATCCTGGAACCCCATCATCAGAGATCCTGCCCGCTTTTTTCTCCCTCGCCAAGGAGTTCAACGTGGAGGTTGAAGGCGGCTGGATGATAAACGAAAAAGTTGCCTTTGAAGCCGCCCTCGCAGCAAGTTGGAGCCATGTGGATGCCATGGTCTCCATGAAGCAGGTGGGACTCAATGTGGCAGCAGACAGCCTCATGAGTGCAGCCTACACCGGCACAGAAGCGGGCTTCTTAGTTATATCTGTGGACGATCCCGGACCCTACAGCTCCCAAACCGAGCAGGACTCACGTTTCTTTGCCATGTTCGCCAAAGTACCGGCCTTTGATCCATCAAGCCCTCAAGATGCTTACACTTTAGTACAAGAGGCCTTGGATCTCTCCCGCAAGTTCAAAATCCCCGTTCTTGTAAGGCCTGTGCTAAGGGTAGCCCACTCACGGGAAAGCGTTGGGATTGAAGCCCCAGAAAACAGCTCTCCAGCCCCAAAGTTCAACAAAAGGCCAGGGGTATGGACCGCTACTCCCAAGTTCAGGTACCAGCTCCACAAAGAGCTCAACGAGAAGATTGAGGCCATCTCCCAACTCTACAACCAGGAAATTGAGGAACAGCTCTCAAAGATAAAGTCCCACAGGATCTTCATAGCATCGGGCGCTTTGTACAACTACCTGTTGGATCTCGGAATAGAAGAGATTTTAAGGATAAAGATGCCCTTTCCCCTTGACGCCTCTCTCCTTGGCTCAATAGTTGAAAGCTTCAGAGAGGTCTGGGTTATAGAGGAGACCTACCCGGTTATTGAGCTGCAGATCCCAGACAGAAGGAGGGTTAAGGGAAGGCTTAGTGGACATGTACCAAAAGAAGGGGAAATCACCCTCCAGAAGCTAAAAGAGATTATAGACCCTGCTGAAAGGCGCGTTCAGGTCCATTTTGAAGACAAAAAGCCCAGACTGTGCCCCGGCTGCGGCCACAGACCTGTCTTTTACGCCATGAGAAAGACCTTCCCCAAGGGAATATTCCCCGGAGACATCGGCTGCTACACTTTAGGCACCAACATAGGAGCGGTGGACACCTTTGTGTGTATGGGCTCATCCATCTCCATGGGATTATCCCTCGCACTACTGCTCAACAAAGAAAAAGAGCAGCCTGTTGTTTGCACCATAGGAGACTCCACCTTTCTTCACGCAGGCATACCTCCGCTGATTGAAGCCGTTGAAAAGAACGCCCCTATGGTGGTCGCCATCCTTGATAACCGCACCACCGCCATGACTGGGGGACAGCCGGTAGCACAGACGGACCTTGAAGCATTAGTAAAGGGCTGCGGTGTGAAGAAGGTAGAAAAGGTCTTTGCATACGATTTTGAAAAGGTCTGCAAAAGCCTGAAGGACTGCTGGAGATACTCTTACCAAAACCGCACCCCTTCAGTACTTCTCTGTCAGTGTCCTTGCGTGGTTTTTGGACCGAAAAAGAGCTTCGGAACACCGCCAGAAGTCATTGAAGAAAAGTGCACCAACTGCGGTATATGCTACAAAATCTTTGAGTGCCCTGCCATATCAGAAAAAGACGGCAAGGTAGTAATAGACACAATACTTTGCACGGGATGTGGTGTATGCAGAAAGGTCTGCCCAGTAAACGCCATTCAGTAATTGCCCTATTTTTTTTGCTTCTTACTGTTGGATCCAAAGCCCAGTGCCTTCCTGATCTAACCAAGGCTTTCAAGAAAGTGGCTCCCTCTGTGGTGAACATATTCACCGAAAAGAAGGTAAAGCTCAGGCCCAATAACCCCTACCAGTACTTTGCCCAGCTCTACGGAAAGCTGCCCAAAGAAATTACAAAGAGAAGCTTAGGATCTGGCGTAATATTCAGTGAAAACGGATACATAGTGACCAACTACCACGTAGTTGCGGGCACCGACAGCATCAAAGTGATCCTCAAGGATGGAACGATACTACCTGCAAAATTAGTGGGATACGACAGAGGAACGGACATTGCCGTGCTCAAGGTGGATCCCAAGGGCCACAAGCTTGTTCCAGCCCCCTTAGGAGACTCTGACAAGCTTGAAATAGCCCAGTGGGTGCTTGCTATAGGAAACCCCTTCGGTCTCAGCTATACCGCCACGGCAGGCATAGTCTCGGCAAAGGGCAGAATCATAGGCGAAAGGGCGTACGACCAGTTCATCCAAACGGATGCGTCCATCAACCCTGGAAACAGTGGAGGACCGCTGGTCAACGCAAAAGGTGAGGTTGTGGGAATAAACACCGCCGTTGTGAGAAATGCCCAGGGCATAGGCTTCGCCATACCCATAAATTTAGTAAAAAACGTCGTCACTCAGATCATAACCACTGGAAAGGTGGAAAGGGGATGGCTGGGTATAGTAGCCGAAGACACGCCTGAAGGTGCCAGGGTCACCGCCGTAATAAAGGGAGGACCTGCAGAAAGAGCCGGCATCAAGAAGGGAGATATCATCCTCAGCTTCAACGGCAAACCTGTGAAAAAGACCTCAGACCTACCCCTATGGACCGCCGAGACCAAACCAGGAAGCACAGTGATCCTTGAAATACTGAGAAACGGTAAAAAGATTAGAAAAAAGCTGACAGTTGGCACTCTTAAAGAGACGCTCCTTTCCTCAAGAAGCAGAAAGATCTTGAATGCCATAGGCATAAAAATCAAAAAGGACAAACACAGCTTTTACGTGGCAGAGGTGAAACCCAAAAGCCCAGCTTCCCAATCCATGGTAAAGCCGAAAGACAGGATTCTTGAGATAAACAGAGTCCCTATAAAAACTTCTGAAGATATTGACAAAGCCTTGAGTCAGGTAAGAAGCGGCGACTTTATCTTAATGAAGGTAAAAAGAAAAAACAGAAAGCTTTACATTGCGATACCGGTACCCTGAAGGATCTCATAGGCATTGGATGCCATAAACTCCCTCAGGAACCTATTGTGAAGGGCATGACCACTTTTATATGCGCGGATCTTGCCTATTACAAAGCCCCCCGCCAGAGCCAAATCACCCAAAAGATCCAGCACCTTATGCCTCACCGGTTCATCTTCAAAGCGGGCAGGACCGTTCAAGATGCCCTCCTTTCCTATCACCACCACGTTCTTGTAGTTGCCTCCCCTTCCCAATCCCCTCTGAAGGAGAAACCTGATCTGCTCGTAAAAGCAGTAGGTTCTCGCAGGCGCCACCTCTCTTTCATAGCTCTCCTCATCAAAGATCAGATCTATCCTCTGATGGTTGAGATAGGGGTGATCATAGCTTATGGTACACTCAATATGCATTCTCTCATCATCTACAGGCAACGCCTCCACAAAGGCATCACCCTCCTCCACTCTAAAAGGCTCAACTACCCTTATAACCCTTCTCGGCTTATCCAACTCCTCTACACCAACATCCTTTATGTAACGCACAAACTCCAAGGCACTTCCGTCCATTATGGGAACCTCTTCTCCCTCTACCTCCACCACAGCATCGGTAATACCACAACCGTAGAGAGCCGACATGAGATGCTCCACCGTCCTAATAGAAATGCCGTTCTCCCCCAAAACCGTGGCATAACTCACATCCACCACGTTATAAGGCGAGGCCTTTATATCGGTACCCCCCTTTCTAAAGATAATGGCTCCTCCATCGTTAACTGCAGGGTGGATCCTCAAACGGGACAACTTACCCGAATGTATCCCAAAACCTTCTATCTCCAAGGTACCTCTCAGCGTCTTCCTCTGCACAGGACACCCCCTCTAACCTTCTATTGAGAGCTTAAGCAAAACTTAGCGTCTATTCAATGTGAAAAAAGCACCACTACCATTCAGCCAAGCGTTCACTTTTTGACACACTTGCCCAAATGCGCTAAAAATGCGTAAAAAATCCGATATGAAGATAAAAGTAGGTTTAGTCCAAATATCTCCAAACGAGGAGTCTACTGCGCTCACAC
>JALWBK010000317.1 GCA_027037155.1 bacterium
GGTGAATTTAGCTCTAACTCTACAAAGAGGAAGCATATAATGGTGGCGGTTGTCAAAGTAAGAAGGAGAGTAACGGTAAGGAAAGTTTTAAGTACGTTTTCTCCAGAGTATCTGGATGGGGACTTTGTCAAAGCCCAGCTTCTCCCTCAGGGATTTTTCAAAGTAGCGCTTGTAGTGATCGGGGATCTCTTCAGGGTAGTTGGAAAAGACCACAAATGTGGGAGGCTTGGTTTCCACCTGGGTCCCATAGTAGATCTTTATGTACCTTCCCCTAACGGCAGGTGGATGATGGTGGGCCACCACTTCCTCTATGGCTCTGTTCACCCGTGAGGTTTTGACCCGCGTCTCCAGAATCCGGTTTATCTCAAGTGCTTCTGGCACGATTCTGTTTAGTCCCTTACCGGTGACAGCGGAGGTGAGAAGAAAGGGACAGTTGGGCAGAAAGTAAAGCTCTTCCCTTGCATCTCTGATAACGGCATGGCCGTCCTTCTTAACAAGATCCCACTTATTCAGGGCAACGATAACGCCCTTTTTCTCTTTCATTATGAGTCCCGCTATCTTTTTATCCTGATCGGTTACCCCTTCTGTGGAGTCTACAACCAGCACAGCTACGTCGCACCTTCTTATGCTATCAACGGTTCTGGTGATGCTGTACGCCTCAAGCTTAGAACTGACTCTGCTCTTTCTTCTCAAACCGGCGGTGTCTATGAGGACAACTGCGCCCGATGGTGTTTCAAGCTTTATGTCAACGGCGTCTTTGGTAGTGCCTGGGATTTCGCTCACAGCGGTTCTCTTGTCTCCAACGAGGTAGTTTATTATGGAGGACTTCCCTACGTTTGGACGTCCCACCACAGCTATTTTGCACAGTTCCTGGACTTCTTCATCAGCCTCTTCCTCAACCACTTCTGGGATCAGTTTTAGACTTTCTTCTACAAGCTTTGTGATTCCCTTTTTCTGGGTGACCGATATGGGGAACATAGGTTCAAAGCCCAGTTTGAGGAACTCGTAGGAGCTGTTTATCAGATCTTGGTTATCGGCTTTGTTGACCACCAGTATCACCGGTTTTTGGGTGTGTCTCAGCCGTTCGGCGACCACTTCATCTAATGGATGCAACCCTTCTTTGGCGTCAACCAAGAACCATAGTAGCTCGGCCTCTTCAATGGCCCTTTCCACCTGTGCGCGGATCTCCTGTTCAATAACCCCTTCCCTTTCGGTTATGCCCCCTGTATCAATCAGGATCACCTTACGTCCCAAGAGCTCCACTTCTTCCTCTATACGATCCACCGTAACACCAGGATCAGGCGCTACAATAGCCTTTCGCTTTCTAATAAGCCTATTGAAGAGTGAAGACTTGCCTACGTTGGGACGTCCAACTATGGCTATTTTAGGAGCTCTTCTGACAGACATTTCTGCTTATCTGCCCAAGCACGCCATTTATGAATTTGTAAGAGTTAGGGGAAGAAAACTTTCTGCTGAGCTTAATGGCCTCGCTTATAGATATCTCAGGGGGTATACCTTTGTAAAGCATCTCAAATATGGCGATCTTGAGTATTATCTTGTCAATGAGATCCACTTTGTCGTAAGGGTACTCCGTATTGGACTTTATAAGCGCTTCCAGCTCATCATCCACTTCCGTTATCTCTTTCAGCCGTTCTCTAAGTGCCTTCATAAAGCGGTGCTTCTTGTTTTTGACAAAGCTGTCCATTATCTCGTCTGTGGTTTCGTATTCCTTTCTGAATTCCCACTGGTACAGTAAACTGAGGAGCATCTCCCTAAATACAGACCTGAACGCACCTTTTCTTCTTTTTATGTTAGTGTTCTTTTTTCTCATGGTGGTCTTTAAGAGATCTGTCTCATGAGATTTGCCATTTCTATGGCGGATAAGGCGGCGGCAAACCCCTTATTGCCCATTTTGGTGCCGGCCCTTTCAATGGCCTGTTCTACCGTGTCTGCTGTAATTATGCCGAATATTATGGGCTTACCCGTTTCAAGAGAGGCGTTGGCTATGCCCTTGCTCACCTCGGCGCTTACATATTCAAAGTGAGGAGTAGCTCCTCTTATCACGGCCCCCAAACATATAACAGCATCATAGTCTTTAAGAGCCATCTTTTTGGCAACGAGAGGTATCTCAAAAGCCCCTGGAACTTTGACTATATCAATATCCTCTTTTTTAACCTCGTGCCTTTCAAGGGCATCAAGTGTGCCTTCAAGCAACTTGTTGGTTATGAAGTCGTTAAATCGGCTAACCACTATGGCAAACTTTAGTCCTTTACCGATAAGCTTTCCTTCAAACACACCCATTACTTATTACCTCCTTTAAGCTCCAACATGTGCCCCAGCTTTTCCTTTTTGCAGAAAAGGTACCCTTCGTTGTAAGGATTGGGCGGTATCTCTATTGGAATGCGTTCCACTACTTCCAGACCGTATCCCTTTAGTCCCACAATCTTTCTGGGGTTATTGGTGAGAAGCCTTATCTTTCTCACTCCGAGGTCCACCAGTATTTGAGCACCTGTACCGTAGTCCCTAAGGTCAGGGGGGAATCCGAGCTTGAGGTTGGCTTCTACGGTATCGCAGCCTTCATCCTGAAGGTGATAGGCCTTAATTTTGTTGGCAAGACCGATTCCCCTTCCTTCCTGGGAAAGGTAAACAAGCACCCCTTTGCCCTCTTCTGCGATCATCTGCATGGCCTTATGCAGTTGGGCACCACAATCGCATCTTAGAGAGTGAAATACATCGCCTGTTAAACACTGGGAGTGCATTCTCACCAGTACCGGCTCGTCATCGCTAAACTCTCCCTTGACTAAAGCTACGTGGGTCTGCTCGTCAATCTCGCTGTGGTAGGCGATGAGCTTAAACTCTCCGTAAGGGGTGGGAAGCTGGGCTTCTGCAATTCTCTTTACGTGGAACTCTTTCTTTAGCCTGTATTTTATCAAATCCTCAATGGTTATGATCTTCAGGTTGAACTTTTTGGCGAACTCCATAAGCTGGGGGACTCGGGCCATGGTGCCGTCTTCGTTCATGATTTCACATATCACCCCTGCGGGATAAAGCCCTGCAAGCCTTGCCAGATCTACCGCGGCCTCAGTATGGCCAGCTCTTTTTAGTACCCCTCCCTTTCTGGCTCGTAGTGGGAATATGTGGCCCGGTCTCACCAAGTCTGTAGGTTTGGTGTTGGGATCAATGGCCACCTTTATGGTATGGGCCCTGTCTGCTGCAGAGATACCCGTAGTTATGCCTTCTCTGGCATCAATTGACACGGTAAAGGCGGTGTCGTGCAGAGCGTTCCCATCGGGACACATAAGGGGAAGCTGCAATTCCTCGCATCTTTCAGGGGTGAGAGCAAGGCATATCAAACCCCTTCCGTACTTTGCCATGAAGTTTATGGCTTCAGGGGTCACCTTTTCGGCGGCGATGACGAGGTCTCCCTCGTTCTCTCTGTCCTCGTCGTCTACCACAATGATCATTTTACCCTGCTTTATGTCCTCAATAGCCTCTTCTATGGTGTTGAACCGAAACTTCTCCATCTTGTACCCTCCAGAGAGTTCCTAAGAATGTATATTCTTGACTACCTATTTGGCAAGAGTTGTCCTGTTTTTGCCGCTTCTTTTAGAGGTGTAGAGAGCCTGATCGGCTCTGTTAATGAGCTCTTCTATAGATTCACCTTCTTTTAACTGTGCTGCTCCTAAGCTTATGGTAACCTTGAAAACCTGGTCCTTATACTTGAAGGTCTTTTTGGCCACCTCGGTCCTGAGTTTTTCCGCCACTGTAAGGGCTGCTTGCAGGTCGGTTTCTGGAAGCACCACCAGAAATTCCTCGCCACCGTATCTTCCGACAACGTCGGTGGCCCTCAGCTTGGTCTTAAGTATTTGGGCAATGGTTTTTAGCACCTTGTCACCCACTGTGTGGCCGTAGGTGTCGTTGACTTTCTTAAAGTCGTCAATATCTATCATCAATACAGAAAGGGGGCTTTTGAACCTTTTGCTTCTGGCGTACTCCCTTGTCAGGAATTCCATTATACCCCTTCTGTTAAGAATCTGGGTCAGCTCGTCTATGATAGTTTTTTCTTTCAACTTTTCCAGCTCTTCTTTGAGATGGTTTATGGTTTGGGCGCTCTTTTCAAGCTCTTTTCTGGTTTTATTTATCTCCCTCTTAACCTTGACTATGGTACTTTTCAGATCCCGTGACAGTTGAGAGAGCTTTTCGGTGATCTCGTCAATGTTGTCAAGTTGAGCAATGTTTTCGATATCGGTGACATGGGCGTTTAATGTGCTGACAATGGAAGTTTCTGAATCGCTTAGGGAGTTTAGGGAATCAACTATGCTCTTTATCACGAGTTTTAGCTTTTCCCGTACCTTGGCCCTCTCTATCTCTAACTCTCTCTCACGCTCCAAAATGATATCCTGGATTCTTCTGTAAATTTCTGGATTGAAAAGGGCTTTTTTGTCCTCTTCTATGCGTGAGAGTATGGTGTCTATTATGAATTTGACATCATCTGGAATGTGGCGAGAGCCTATCTGAACGATGAGATCCTTCAGGTACTCCTTTATTCTTTCAATGGTTTCTTTGGGGACAAAGTCCAGCTTTTCTTTGGCCAGTTTTATCATCTCGGTTATGGTGTCAAGGGCTTCTGTGAGATTCTGTGGTGTGGGGACCTCTAATTTGTTCTTGTTCAGTATCTCGCACAGCTCATATATGATGGATTCGGCCTTGGATATGAGCTCTTGTTCGTCAGAGGTTGAAAGATTCTCTATTGCTTTGTTAAAGGCCTCTTCAATCTCTTCCGCTGAGTCTGAAAATTTTATAGTGTCTATGATCTCAATGATTTCTTCCTTGGGAAGGTTGATGGGGATCCTTTCTAAAATAGATATACAAATTGCCCTCAGTGTGTCTTCAAGCATCTCCTTCTCCCTTTCTTGAATGGTGCAAGTTTTTGGAATATCTAACATTGTAAGAAAGCGTATTCAAGGAGCAAAGCGATGTATTCCCGCAGTACATTGCATTTGGTGGGAAAGCTCTCTTTGGTGTGGGATGTGGTAGGCACTGTGCACCTGAGCCCTCGGGATGTGGTGGGCGAAAGAACTGGTCTCGCTAATAGAGTGTTATTTGAGCAGAGGAGGTTTAAGGTGAACGAGCTGAAGGAAAAGGGCTCTGCTGAAGGGGTAGGTGGCAGGGTGGATATGTTCGCGTGAGAAACGGTATGAAAGAGTACTGGAGTTATAAAAATCTCAGAATTGAAACTTTGGAGCAGCTAAGGGAATTTCTTAGGGACTTTTTTGAGTGTGAAGAGTTAGAGGTGTATCTCTTTGGCTCAAGAGCGAGAGGAGACAACACTGCTTACTCTGACGTTGATATAGGCATTCTGGCAAAGGAAGATATTTCGGCAAAGATGACTTTGTTGAGGATGATTTTGGAAGAGAGCAACCTTCCTTATAAGGTGGATTTGGTTGATCTGTCAGAAAATAGCAGCTTGTTGGAAGTAGTTTTGAAAGAAGGTGAGAGGTGGCTTTAGAAAAGCTTATTGATGATTTTGAAAAGGCTCTGGAGAGATTGCAGGAGGCCTATTTGAAAGCTAAAAGCTCAGATGAGGTTGATTATCCATTTTTTAGGGATAGTGCTGTTCAGAGATTTGAATTTACTGTTGAGATTTTTTGGAAATGCGTAAAGGCCTTTTTGCAAAGGGTTGAGGGTATTGATTGTAGAA
>JALWBK010000318.1 GCA_027037155.1 bacterium
GGCATCTTTAGCCTTCCGGCAAAAGAATGGGTCAGGGAATGGGCAAGGTGAAGGTAAATCCAAAAAGGGCAAAAGGTGTTTGGGTGTATTCTATAAAGAATAAAAGAGGGGGCGCAATGACTCGTTGGAGAGATTGGTGGAATCAGGCCAGGGCGGATCTTAGACACTCAAAAATTGCCCTGGATGCCGGCAGCTATGAGTGGGCCTGCTTTGCCTGCCAGCAGGCTGCTGAGAAGGCTTTGAAGGCTGTGTTTGAGAAAATAGGGGATAAGGTCTGGGGGCACAGCGTGCTCAGGCTGATGGAAACCCTGGGTGACAGATTCGGCATCTCGGAAGAGCTAATTGTATGCGCGAAGATGCTGGATAAACATTACATTCCCACCAGGTATCCAAATGGGCTTGTGGAAGGGTGTCCGGCAGAATTCTACACCAAAGAGGAGGCTATCCGTGCCATCGGCTGTGCGGAAAAGATCATCGGGTTCTGTGACGGTCTTCTCACTGGATAAGAAACTGATAGAGAAGGCTATAGAAAGGTTTGTGGATGGGCTCTCCAGAAGGGAAGAGGTGCTCAAAGTAGTGATTTTTGGATCGTGGATCAGGGGAGAAGCCGGTGTTGGGAGCGATGTGGACTTTCTCATTGTCCTCAAAGAGAGCAACCTTCCCTTTCTGGAGAGAATACCCATCTATACTCCCTCTAATTTTCCCATAGATATAGACGTTTTCCCCTATACCCTTGAAGAACTGAAAAAGGGCATACCCCTTGCAGAACAGGCATTGAAAGAAGGGAAGGTGGTCTTTGAGAG
Organism: bacterium; assembly: GCA_027037155.1. Taxonomy (GTDB): domain Bacteria; phylum Thermosulfidibacterota; class Thermosulfidibacteria; order Thermosulfidibacterales; family Thermosulfidibacteraceae; genus Thermosulfidibacter. The sequence goes on from JALWBK010000318.1 coordinate 804, forward strand.
AATTGAAGATGAGGGACAAAAAGTCAGGGAATGGGCAAGGTGAAGAAGGTATTTTGAGAGGGATGGCGAGATGATTAACCAGAAGCTATGGAACCGGTTTGAAAGCGAACTGCTCAGGAAAGAGGACCTTTCACTGGAGCAGAAGTACAAGATTCTTAATATAACGCTTCAGGAGGCGCAGGCTCTCTAAAGTTTGGCTATCTGAAGAATTCAATGGGAAGTATATAAGTGGACATGAAAGTTGTAAAAATAGTAAGTAATCACGTTAGATATCATCCTAATAATATCAAAGAGAGGATTGAAAGGCAATGCAACTAATAACTTTCAAGAGGAGGAGAAAGAATGAGTAAAACGGTGAAAATTGATTTAGAATATTCAAACTATAATGGTGTAGTATGATCAATGCATTGATTGAGATAGGCAGGAGTGTAAAGGACCTTTATCCCCTGCCCATTGTAGAAGTTCCGTATCCAACGAAGAAGGGCAAAAAGGAACCTCAGGTCCTCGTCGTAGATTTGAAAAGCTCCGGAGAAAGTCTAAGGGTTGAAGGTGTTTCGCTTAGCGGGTATTCGGAGAGTGAAGTTTATTCAAAATATTTCTTCAGGAACCCTCCGGCTTCCCAGGGGCCCGCGCCTTCTTTGAGCTTTAAACTTCCCGGAAAGCCGTCTGCACTCAGACAGAGGCTGAAGATTATCGAATTACTCGGTTATAACGCTGATATTGAGAAAGTTGCCGAAGCAATTGAGCAAAAGCTCGAGGAGCTGAAATCGAATGGTACTCTTGGAAAAAATATACCAGTCCTCGTGGTCCTCAAAATAGATG
>JALWBK010000319.1:0-831 GCA_027037155.1 bacterium
AGGCTATCCGGGCCTTTAGTTCGTCGTAGGATGCGATGCTGTGGGCGCTGCCGGCGCCCTTGTAGGCTGTGAGGGCGGCGGCTAGGACGAGGGCGGCTGTGATGGCTAGGAGTAGGCCGCGGCGGCCGAGGCGCTGCTGCCTGGGGGCTTTGAGGTGCAGCTTTAGGGTGTGGGCCACTTTGACCGGGTATAGTCTCGTGGCGGCGGCTAATATGTTTCTCGTGTGTTTTGGTGTTTTAAAATGGTTGTTTTGCCGCGGTTTTTGGGAAAGAGAAATGTTTCGGTGCTTTGTCTATTTTTAAGCGTTTCGTTCATTTGGTTTTATGTTGTCTTGTGTTGTATGTTTCTTGTAAATTAATTTTTTTTGTGTTTTTTGTTTAGCGTGAAAGTTTATATAGGAAAAGTTTATAAAGCGTGCTTTGCGGCTGCGCTTCGAAAGAGACATGTTTGCGCCCCCTCACCCGCCTCTGGGAGTTTTCCGTTTCGCCTAGCCCATATAAACCAAACATTTCAATCTACAACAAGCAATCCACAACACGTTTTCCTAGATAAATTCTCCATGTAGACACTTACTAGCAAAGGCAAAATACCACTTCTCGCCATTTAAATACCCCTAAAACCGCAAAACAAACAAATACCACCACAACAAAAAACAACAAGAGAAACCCACCCCACACTCACAAAATCTCAATGAAAAAAGAGAATTGAGAGTTGTCCCTCGCCCTCACCGGCCTCAGGCTGGGCGTCTCGCCGCCATCACAAAATCTCAATGAAAAAAGAGAATTGAGAGCCGGGGGAGGGGTTGGTAGCCCCTCCCCCATCTTTTTCCAT
>JALWBK010000319.1:841-1624 GCA_027037155.1 bacterium
TCCAAGCCTCACAAAATCTCAATGAAAAAAGAGAATTGAGAGGCTATCACCTATTGCGGCTACGATTTCTCCAATTCTCGTAAGATTCTTTCAAGATCGCAAATTATCATCCTAGCAACTCTGCGTGCCCACATGCTCTTCGTATTATAGTAAATCGTAATGTTCCCGACCTCAACCCTAGCTATACGTTTCATATCACACAAATCTCGATGGAAAAAGAGAGTTGAGAGTCTACGGATTTGGAGCTGTACCTTGTCTTTGCGTTTGAGTCGCGTGTAGTATATTAAGAATAACAAGTTAGACAATGAATTATTAAATTTTATAAAAAATCGAGGATTTTCGGCTCGCCGCCGGGTTATTTTCTCTGTGCGAGCTGCCTGTCTATCATGAGGAGCGCGTGGCCCCTGTCGCCCGCGTAGCGCATCATGTCGGCGAGCTTGGCGGCCGAGGCCTCCTCTTCCACCTGCTCCTCTATGAACCAGTGGAGGAAGACCTCGGTGGCGTAGTCGCCCTTTTCGCGGGCGAGCTTGAGGAGCTTGTTGATCATCTCGGTTACCTCTTGCTCGTGCTTTAGGAAGGCCTGGATGGCGTGGGAGGGGCTCTCCCACTCGGCGGGCGGCTTCTCGATCTCCTCCAGGATGACGCGGGCGCCGCGGTCGGCCATGTAGTCGAATATCTTCATCGCATGGCCGAGCTCCTCCTTTGCCTGGGCCTTCATCCACTGGGCGAAGCCTGGGAGGCCGAGGCTTTCGAAGTAGGCGCTCATGGAGAGGTAGAAGTACG
>JALWBK010000320.1 GCA_027037155.1 bacterium
CGTTGAGGGTTAGTTCCGCCACCAGGTCTTTACATCACTCTTTTATTGAAAGGGAGAGCGAGCTTGAGCTTTATACCCATTGGGAACCGGAAGGTGGAGCTGTTGGTGTGATGGCCTTTTCCAACAGGGGCTTTCTCTGCTGTGATATCTTCTCAGACAGAAGGCTGTTTCTCTCTTTAAAGGACAAGCTGTTGAAGGGCTACGCCCTTGACGCTTTAGAAGATAGGATCCGTGGCAGAAGCTTTAGCATAGATATCAATCGGGCTGTCAGGTACTGGAAGGACATAGAGGGGGTGCGCAGGGTTCTTCGTAATGAGAGAGAGACTTCCGTGGAGGAGGTGCTGAGCGGAGAGCGGGTTAGGGGAAAGAGGCTTGTGTATCAGGAAGTTGCCCTTCATGAAACCTTCTTTCCAAAATGATCCATCCTAAGCTTGGTCGCTACGTTCTCAAAAGGTGGCTTGGTGGTGGAAGATTTGGAGATGTGTATCTTGCCACCGATACTCTTCTCAATCGGGACTTTGCAGTAAAGGTCATTAGGGTTACCCCCTCCAACCTTGAGGCTCTGCTGGATGAGGCCAGGGTTCTATCCACGCTGGAACACCCCAACATAGTGCGCTTTTACACCGTGGATATGGTGGACGATAGGTTGATCATAGTTATGGAGTACGTGGAAGGTACAAGCTTAAGGAAAATTATAGATCAGCAGGCTCCCGTCAGTGTTGAAAGGGCGGTCTTTTACATTGAGCAGTTGCTGAGTGCGTTGCACGAGGCCCACAAAAAGGGCGTAATACATAGAGATGTCAAGCCCGAAAACGTTTTGGTGACATCCCAGGGGCGTGTCAAGCTGTTAGACTTTGGTCTGGCAAGGCTCTTTGAGAAGGATCTTTCCATGAGTATGGGGGGAACCCCGCTGTATATGGCTCCTGAGACATGGAAAGGAGAGTTTTCCGAGCAATCCGACATCTGGAGCTGCGGCGTGATACTTTACGAGCTCCTGACCGGCATGCACCCTTTTAAGTCCTTCTCCTTTGAAGAGCTTAGAGAGAGGATAAACCGGGGAATAGGCGAGGATGCCTTTCCCGATACGGTGCCTGAGAGAATAAGAGAGGCCATAGTAAAGGCCACCAGTGTGGAGCCTGATGCACGCTTTTCGTCGTGCAAGGAATTTATGGAATCAATTAGAGACAGGCGGGAGCCATTGATCGTTCCTATGAAAAGCGGGCAACATGAAATTGATATTCTCAATAAACTGACCGAGGAGCAGCGGGCTGCTATTGAGGAAGACAATTTTAATGTGTTGTTGATAGGTGGTCCGGGAACAGGGAAGACCTTCACGCTGGTGGCTAAGGCTCTTTATTTGGTGAAAGAGAAGGGGGTGTCTCCTTCTCAGATACTGATAACCACCTTTAACATCAGGGGATACAAGGAGATAGAGGCGAGGATAGAGAGGTACCTTGGTACCGATACGCAGCAAATCTGGCTTGGAAACTTCCACCAACTTGCGATTAGGGTGCTTTCACGGTTTGGGCGTCTTTTGGGACTTCCAGAGGATTTTACCGTTGTGCCGCCTACCGCGAGGAAAAACCTTGCTGAGAAGATAGCCCAAAAACTTACGGCGCAT
>JALWBK010000321.1 GCA_027037155.1 bacterium
GTCTTTGCGACTGTTTCAAGTTGTTGCTCCTTCTGCCTAACACCAATTTTCACCTTCACCGTGTATTTTTGCTCTGTGTCTTTCTCTTTTATGTTCAGCTTTACAACAAAATCTTGATCACCGCTTTTTTTAACAAAGATCTTCATTATGCTGTCAGCATCCTGAGGGCTGTCGGGCAGATACAGGTACTGCTCCCAAGCTAAAGTCTCTTTGAACACCTTACAGAAGCGTTGGGAGATGGTGTCATTGTGGGGTTCTATGTATATAGAAAATGTATGTTTCAAAACAGCTCTGTTGTTGAATTCTATGTATGTCTTAGCTGAACATCCGGTAATGAGGGCGGTTAGGAGCAGTATGTAAATCCTACTTCTTAAGGTAGTCATCCAACATTTTCCTTTCATCGTGCTGTATTTCGCACTTTTCTAAAAATTTAAGTTTCTTTCTTGCTGCATCAAGAACTATCTCCACCACCTCATCCGATGAGTCCACCATGTGAAAGATGTTGAGATCCTCTTCCGATATGGTCTTCTCTTTCAGCATGTGGTTTTTCATGTAGTCCATAAGGGGGACCCAGTACTCGCTTCCCACAAGTATTAGGGGAAAGGGGTATATCTTGCCTGTCTGGATCAGTGTAGCCGCTTCAAAAAGTTCATCAAAGGTGCCGAAACCCCCGGGAAAGATAACGTAGGAGAGGGCGTATCTTAAGAGCATGACCTTTCTGACGAAGAAGTACTTAAACTTTAAGCTCACGGTTTGATATCTGTTGGGAATGTTCTCGTGAGGTATGTCTATGTGTATTCCCACCGATGTAGTTCCTGCTTCAAAGGCCCCTTTGTTGGCGGCTTCCATTATACCGGGTCCACCTCCTGTGATTATAGTAAACCCCTTTCTGCCCAGTTTGTAAGCCGTTTCCTGGGCGAGCTTGTAGTATTTGCTATTTTCTGTAGCACGGGAACTTCCGAAGAAGGTAACGGCTGGGCCCACGTAGTGGAGGGTGTCAAAGCCCTCTATGAACTCTGCCATAATTCTCAGTATGCGCCAGACGTCTCCCTGTTGCGTTTTCAGCTCTTCAATTATTTGTAGGTCTTTCCAATCCATTTCAGTTATCTCCCTTTCAAGGGGTACACTGCTTCTACTTCAAAGTGTAACGCGTAGCGTATTTCCTGAGCCAGCTTATCATAGCCCATGTTCACAAATCTCTCTTTTATCTCTTCAAGCTCTCTCCCTTCCTGTTCAATCTTTACAAGCTTCAGGGCCATTCTTATTCCGCTCCATCTGCCTGTGATGTACATGAACATGGCATAAGGGTTCTGCGTTAAGTTTTGGTAAGTGATCCTGTGAGTGGCACCGAAAACAACTGTTTTACCATCATTTTTTACCAGTGGAGGAGAGTATATGGCTAAGTTCACTTTTCCTGAGCTGTCTGCGGTTCCTATAATTCCTATGCCTTCCTTCTTGAGTTCCTCAGCCCATTTCACCTCTACTCTCCCAAAACGCTATTTGGTGAAATCTGATCCTTTCTTGCTTGCAAACATTATCACAATATGGTAGTTGCCTCAACGGCATCTATTGAGGGGGGTGGCCATGTATCAAAGCATCAGTC
>JALWBK010000322.1 GCA_027037155.1 bacterium
GCCAACATACTCAAAAGGGCTATAAGACGGAACCTCGCCCAGCTCCTCACGAAACCTGTGGATCAGTTGCTTGAAGAACGGTACGAAAAGTTCAGAAAGATCGGCGTCTTCTCCGAGCCGTAATGGGAAGGTGCAACCTTTGCGGCAAAAACTCCTTAGAAATTTCGGATACCATTGGCTTTTGCGCAAACTGCATAAGAAAGCACCCAGAGGAAACTCTGCCCATTATAGAGCAAGCACACCGAAAGAGCAGAAGGCTCTTTAACCTGCCTGAGGACTCTCCACAGACAGAAAACGGCATTCCCTGCAATCTGTGCATCAGAAGGTGCCGTATACCAGACGGCAGGAGGGGTTACTGTGGTCTCTGGAGCAATCTCAACGGAAGTCTTGTGGGAGCAACCCGTCACAGCGCCCCTGTTTCATGGTACCTTGACCCACTTCCCACCAACTGCGTCGCTGGATTCACCTGCACCGGAAACAGGATAAGAGGAGCATACAACCTTGCCGTCTTTTACGAAGCCTGCAACCTCAACTGCCTCTACTGTCAGAACTGGCACTACAGAAGGACCAACCTTAAAAGAGTAAGCCACACAAAAGAAGTCCTGAAATTCATCACCCACAAAACAGCCTGCATCTGCTACTTTGGAGGAGATCCTGGTCCCTTTGCACCCCACGCCATCCACATCTCAAAAGAGGCCATCAAGCTAAAAGACAACATCATGATATGCTGGGAAACCAACGGCGCCGAAAACTTTAACGTTCTGAAAGAGATGGCACAACTCAGTCTCCAAACGGGAGGCATTGTCAAGATAGACATAAAAGCCTTCTCCCCAGCCATCTACAGAGCACTCTGCCATATACCTGGCGACGAGATATACGAAAATCTCAAAAGGCTCGCAAGCTACCTTTTAGAAAAGAGGGAATCCCCGCCTCCTTTATTAGTATCCACCCTACTGGTTCCGGGCTACGTTGACGAAGAGGAGCTTTACGGAATTGCCAACTTCATAGCCAGCATCAATCCAGAAATCCCCTGGGCACTACTGGCCTTCCACCCACACTTCATACTAACAGACCTCCCCACCACCTCAAAAACCCATGCTCAAAAGGCCCTCAAAATCGCAAAAGAAGCTGGCCTAAAACAGGTTAATATAGGAAACGTACATTTACTGCGTTAAGGAAGGTAAACTACTCTGTTCTTGCCTGCCTCCTTCGCCATGTAAAGTGCCCTGTCAGCTCTCTCGTACAGGCTACCAACTGTGTCTGCTCCCTTAACCTGAGTTACTCCAAAGCTTGCCGTTATACGAACCCTATTGACTCCATCTTCAAAAATTGCCTCTTCCACCGCTGTTCTGAGCTTCTCACACACCTTGAAGGCATCGTCAATATTGGTTTCAACTAATATTATCCCAAACTCTTCTCCTCCAATTCTACCAAACACATCAGAACCTCTGATTCTCTCCCTGATCAGGCGAGAAAAGTTAGACAAAACAAAATCACCGAAAGGATGCCCATAACAATCGTTAATCCTTTTAAAGTCGTCTATGTCAACAAGTACAAGACAGAACGGCCTCTTATATCTTTTAAATCTTTCAAG
>JALWBK010000323.1 GCA_027037155.1 bacterium
GCATAGGCGGTCCTCTCTGAAGCATAGATAGTCCTCCCGGTTCGGGAGGATGCAACAGCAACAATAACGACAAGCGTAAATAATGTCCGACATTCTCTCCTTCACATTCAAAGAAAGGCCCGAGGACTTTGTAGTTGAAGAGGTACCGGAGGAGCCTTTCTGCGGGTACGGAGAGCACTTAGTTTTGAAGATAAGAAAAACAGGGGTGTCAACCCTTGATGTCGTATCAGCACTTGCAAACAAACTGGGCATCTCCCAAAAATTGATCGGATACCTCGGCCTTAAAGACAAAGAGGCCGTTGCAGTTCAATTCTTGAGTGTTCCCCAAAGGTTTATCAAAGAAGAGGTGCTGAAAGGCAATTTCCAAGGTTTTGAGATAACAGAAACCTACAGGCATAACAGGAAGCTCAGAGTGGGTACTCTCAAGGGCAATAGGTTCCGCATCGTACTAAAGGATGTGAGCAGCCCTGAAACGTTAATGAAAAGATTCAAAGAGATTGAAGAAAAGGGGTTTCCCAATTTCTACGACGTTCAGAGATTTGGGGAAAAGCGAAGAAACGTGGATATGGGGCTGAAGCTACTAAAAGGAGAAAAAGTCAACGTCTCCCCTTACCTAAAGAGGCTTTACGTATCAGCAGTCTCCTCCTGGATCTTTAACAGGTACCTATTGAAAAGAATAAAGCTTGGGCTTTACGACACGGTGATTGAAGGGGATCTTTTGGTAGACGAGTACGGCTTTTGGGTGCCGGAAAAGTACAGCTCTTCAGAAGAAAAGCTCATTCCCACAGGACCTATAGCGGGCTATAAAATGCCCCTCCCGTCAGGGAAGGCTCTGGAGTTGGAAACGCAGGTGTTAAAAGAATGCAATGTAAGTCTTGAGATGTTCAAGCCTTTCAGAGCCAAAGGAAGCAGAAGGCCCATAAAGGTCTATCCTCAAGCACTAAGCATAGAAGTCAAAGGCAAGAAATCCATAGTGAGCTTTTTCCTTCCCAAAGGCTCCTACGCCACAACTTTACTGAGGTGGTTAAAAGATAGAGATGCTACATCTTTTTGTTAACGTTCTTCTTCCCACATACCTGCTCATAGCCTTGGGCTTTCTGCTGGGCAAGCTAAAGCCCGAGATTGAAACAAAATCTGTGTCAACCTTAGTGCTTTACGTATTGGCCCCGGCACTTATCATCAGCTCTTTGAGAGAATCCCAGCTCAATCCAGCCACCATCCCCTTCATCGCCTGGGCATGTGTGATGGTGGTAGCGGGATGCTATTTAACAACCGTTGCCATTGAAAAAGTGTTACTTAAAAGGCGAAGCGAAGCCATTGAGTTATCTGTAACCTTCATGAACTCAGGTTACTTGGGAATTCCCCTTATCTTTCTGCTGTTTGGGGAAGACTTTTTCAAAGTCGCCATCACCTACTCTGTTATCATGACCTTCTTGCATTTTTCCTTTGGCATCGTGATCTTGCAAGGTGGAGATTTTAAGGCCGGTATAGCAGAGGCACTGAAGCTTCCTTTAATTTACGCCTTGATAGCTGCACCACTGGTAAACAGCATCCCACTGCCCCAAGGCCTTGAGAAGATGCTAAAGATGACGGGACTTGCCACCATACCCGTGATGCTGATAACCACAGGAATCAGCCTTTCACGCATAAGACCCCAAGGCATAAAAGTAGCCCTTTGGTCAAGCATCCTCCGCTTTGCAGCAGGCTTCGGCTGGGCGTTACTTGCAGCACTGCCTTGGGGTATACCTACCACCATAAAAGCTGCTGTAGTCGTACAATCAAGCCTTCCCTCGGCGGTGATGAACTACGTGCTGTGCGATAGATTCGGCAAAGAGCCAGATCTTGCAGCGTCTATTATCTTTTTCTCAACCCTGATCTTTCCCCTCTTCCTTCCCATGCTCAAGCTTGCCCTTGCGATAGCGGGCTAACCTCTTTTTTATGAGAGGTCTTACCTCAAGATACCTCGCACCCGATGGGAAAACCTCCTCCTCAAAGTGCCTTTTCATATTGGCAGGAGTCCACCTGTGATTCTCAACATTAGAAAACCTCACCCCCAGCCTTCCGTCCTCAATCACTATGTGGCCGTATATATTGCAAACAGGGCACCTCACCCTTAGATCCACCACCTCCAAAAGGCTGTTTCCACAAACAGGACATATCCCCTCTTTTCCTCTTTCATCTCCCAAAAGCAAACGTTCAGCAGCCTCACGGCACCTCGCCATTGCCCTATCGTCCAACAGAATCTCGCCAGGGCCCTGACACTTCACGCAAAAGCTATCAACTATCCTGTAACCAAGGGAAAGCAAAAAGATAGAGCCCTCTGCCATACTCACTCCCTGCCAGTGCTCAACCCCATAGGGCACTATCAGCACCGCAGGCCTGTCCACTAAGAGCCTCGGCTCGTTAAACATGAGGTTCATACTTCTATCAAGCAACATCTTCAGAATACCTGCAACCTGTAAAATATAGGTGGGAACAGCCACCACCAAAGCATTCGCCTCCACCATCTTCTGATGAATAAGCTTCACATCATCGTCTATGGGACATTCAACCTTCTTAAAGACACACCTCATACATCCGGTGCAGGGCTTAATAGAATAATCGGTGAGCCTTATCATCTCCGTTTCTGCCCCTTTATCTTCCGCCTCAAGAAGAACTTCTCTAACCGCAAGCTCAGAGTTTCCAAACCTGCGACAACTTGCTACTATCCCCAAAACCTTCATCCTCAAACACCCCTTTACTATGCGGTTTTTGTGCAATAATATTCTGGTAGAATGGAAAAGCAAAGATTCTTCACCCTCTCTTTTATAAGTCTCCTCGTCGCCATAGCCGTAACAGCCCTCTACCTTCTCTCTCCCTTTGCCAAACCTCTCTTATGGGCCGCCATCTTTACCCTCATACTCACCCCTGCCCACAACTTCCTGAGGAAAAGGGTAAAAAACAACACCTTCTCGGCACTTATTATCACCTCGGTAGTAGTTTTTGCCTTCATAGTACCACTGATCACCTTTGGAATAGTAGCACTTAAAGAGCTGGTAGAGTTAACCAGACACGTGGTAGAACGCTACAAACACCTTAGCCCTGATGAGCTTCAAAGACAGCTCATGTCCCTACCGATAGCGAGCCATATTCTTAAACATCTTCCTCAAAAGAGCCTTGATCCACACCTGCTCTCCAAGGCGCTTTTGTCCAACCTAAAGATGATAGCCAACCTATCCGCATCCCAATTGAAAAGCATGATCATAACCACCGGAACGACCTTGACCAAGCTCTTTATCTTTGTGTTTGCCCTATTCTTTTTACTCAAAGACTCCCAAACCTTTGCCCATCACATCTATCGGTTCACACCCTTGGAAGAGGAGGACAAAAGGGACATCCTCTCCAGCATATACACCACCACGCTTAGCGTCGTTTACGGCACCGTGGGAACCGCCTTAGCCCAGGGTACTGCCTCCCTTGCTATTTACACCGTGCTTGGCGTTCCTTATCCCTACGTTTGGGCCCTTGCCACAGCCTATGCCTCCTTTATACCACCCTTTGGTGCTTCCATCGCGTGGTTGCCCATTGCAGCGTATCTCACCTTCAAGGTGAGCTGGGTAAAAGGGCTCATAATGCTGATTCTGGGTCTTCTCATCATTTCCTCTATGGATAACATCATTAAGCCCTTGATTATGAAAAACCGGGTTCACGCCCCCTACATAATCCTCTTCTTCGCCATCTTTGGCGGTCTCTTAAAGTTCGGATTTATAGGCATGTTCTTGGGCCCCATACTCTTCAACCTGCTTTTTACTCTCGCCAAGATCTATGAACAGAAGTTCATCGGGAAAAATCCCCAAGAGAACTAAGACTTTACACCCTCATCGGTTCGGTGTATAAAGGGGCACGCAATTATGCAAGTTGTTGAAGCCAAGATAAGGGTAAGATACGAAGAGACCGATAGAATGGGAGCTGCTTATTACGCCAACTACTTGGTATGGTTTGAAGTGGGAAGAACTGAACTGCTAAGGGCGATTGGTCTACCCTACCGAGAGATGGAGGAAAAGCATAAGTGTGTTCTGCCCGTGGTGGAAGCCTTCTGCAAGTACAGACGCTCTGTGGGATACGACGAAGAGATCACGATAAAGACTGCCATAAAAGAGGCAAAAAGAAGAGGCATCACCTTTGAATACAACCTGTACCGGGACGAAGAGCTTGTGGCCCAGGGATACACGAAACATGTGGTGATAGATCCGCAGGGCAAAGTGAGAAGCTTTCCAGAAGAGATATACAAAACCCTTGCAAGGATAGCAGATGGAGGTAATAAAACCTGAAGGGATAGCAGATCTATCCAGCCTTACAAGAATCCACACCTTTACAGATCCCTCTATAACCAAAAGAGTACTGGAGATTATTGAAGCAGTAAAAGCAAGAGGGGACCAGGCATTAAGGGAATTTACCCTCCAGTTTGACAGATGGGATCCCCAAGATGACTTTGAGGTAAGTAAAGAGCAGCTAAAGAAAGCCTGGGAATCTTTAGAGGGAGAAATCCAAAGAGCGCTCTTACACGCCAAAAAGAGGATTGAAAGGTACCACAGACAGCAGGTGGAAAAGTCCTGGTTTATAGAAGAAGGTGGATCCCTTCTCGGAATGCTGGTGCGCCCCCTTGATAGGGTTGGAGTCTATGTGCCCGGTGGGAGAGCTGCGTACCCGTCCACAGTACTTATGAACGTGGTTCCCGCAAAGGTGGCAGGGGTAAATGAGGTCATCATGTGCGTCCCCGCCCCGCAGGGATACAAGAATCCTTATGTGTTAGGAGCGGCACACATAGCAGAGGTGGACAGGGTCTTTTTGGTTGGAGGAGCCCAGGCAGTAGCGGCCATGGCTTTCGGCACAGAAAGCATACCTAAGGTGGACAAAATTGTAGGCCCCGGAAACATCTATGTGGCAGAAGCGAAAAGGCTCGTCTATGGCGAAGTGGATATAGACAGCATAGCAGGTCCCAGCGAGATACTGATAATCACAGACGGCAGTACATCGGCAGCTTTGGTAGCGGCAGATCTGCTCTCCCAGGCAGAGCACGACCCTATGGCACGCTCCATACTGATAAGCACCGACAAAACCTTTGCCAAACAGGTAATTGATGAGGTTGAAAGTCAGCTTGAAAGCCTGCCCACCAAGGAAGTGGCAGAGGCCTCATGGAAGGAGAACGGAACGGTTATAGTAGCAGATACATTAGATGAGGCAGCGCAGATAGCCAATTCCATCGCACCTGAACATTTAGAAGTATTAGTTGAATCACCCTGGGAGCTCATACCAAAGCTTAAAAACGCCGGTGCCATCTTTGTGGGCCCATACTCCCCAGAACCCATTGGGGACTACATTGCCGGTCCCAACCACACCTTACCCACTGGAACCAGGTCTCGCTTCTCATCCCCTTTGGGCGCGTACCATTTCTACAAGAGAACATCCCTTATCGCCCTTGATAAAGCGCTCTTTGAAAAGCTTGCTGACGATGCCGTCAAAATAGCGGAAGTAGAAGGACTCATCGCACATAAAAGGTCTATAACAAAACGGCTGGGGGAGGAGGATTAATGGGGTACAAGTACATCAAGTGGCTTGACGAAATCACCATGGAAGATCTGCCCCTTGTAGGAGGAAAGAACGCCTCTTTGGGTGAGATGTACAACGCTCTATCTCCTAAGGGGATAAACATCCCTTACGGCTTTGCCATCACCACAGACGCCTACTGGCACTTTGTGGAAAGCAATAACCTCAAGCCTAAAATTAAGGAGATCCTTCAGAACTTAGACACCTCCAATGTTGAAGACCTCTCCATGAGAGGGAAAAGGGTTAGGGATCTCATCTACTATTCGCCCCTTCCAGAGGATCTGAGAAAAGAGATTGAACAGGCCTACCTTGAACTCTGCGAGAGGTATGGTCCTGACACCGATGTGGCGGTTAGATCCTCAGCTTCAGCAGAAGACCTTCCCGATGCATCCTTTGCAGGACAGCAGGACACTTACCTGAACATCAGAGGTGTAGAAAGGGTTATAGACGCCTGTAAGAAGTGTTTCGCATCTCTCTTTACCGATCGTGCCATATCCTACAGGTACGACAAGGGCTTTGATCAGTTCAGCGTAGGACTCTCCATAGGCGTTCAGAAAATGGTAAGATCCGATCTTGCCTGCAGCGGTGTCATGTTCACCATAGATACGGAAAGCGGATTTAAGGATGTGGTCTTCATCACCGCCACCTATGGGTTAGGTGAAGTCTTGGTCCAAGGTGAGGTTAATCCTGATGAGTACTATGTCTTCAAACCCACGCTGAAAAAGGGATACAGGCCCATTATCCGCAAGGTCTTGGGCAAGAAACAGGTCAAAATGATCTACTCTGACAAGGTAGGCACCAAAACCGTGAAAAAGGTGGCTGTGCCTGCTGAAAAGAGGGAGCAGTTTGCCTTAACCGATGATGAGATAATCAAGCTGGCCAACTGGGCACTCATCATAGAGGAGCATTACTCCCAAAAGGCCGGGGTCTATCGTCCCATGGACATTGAGTGGGCAAAGGACGGCATCCTGAACGAGCTTTTTGTGGTCCAGGCAAGACCCGAAACCGTCCACTCCCAAAAAGAGGAAAACATCTTAGAGATATACAGGCTAAAAGAGAGGAGCAAGGTTCTGGTAACAGGGAAGAGCGTTGGAAACAAGATCGGAACGGGCAAGGTAAGGGTGATAAACTCTGTAAAAGAGATGCACAAGTTCCAGAAGGGCGAGGTGCTGGTAACCGAAATGACCGACCCCGACTGGGAGCCAATAATGAAGCTTGCCTCGGCCATCATCACCGAAAGGGGTGGAAGAACCTGCCACGCAGCCATAGTGGCGAGAGAGTTAGGCGTTCCTGCAGTGGTAGGCGCCCAGGGAGCCTTAGAAAAGCTGAAAACGGGACAGGAAGTAACGGTCTCCTGTGCAGAGGGCGATGTGGGCTACGTGTACGAGGGGATACTGGACTACGAAGTGGAAAGGATTGAGCTCACCAACCTTCCAACGCCCAAGACCAAGGTGATGATGATCTTAGGCAATCCTGAAGAGGCCTTCAACTACGCCAAGATCCCCAACGACGGGGTGGGACTGGCAAGATTAGAGTTCATCATAGGCTCTTACATCAAGATACACCCTATGGCTCTTGTAAAGTTCAACGAACTGCCCGATGGGGATGAAAAGGATAAGATTGCGGAGCTTACCAAGGGGTACGAAGACAAGACCCAGTACTTTGTTGACAAGTTAGCGGAGGGAGTGGCGACCATAGCCGCTGCAGTTTATCCCAACCCGGTTATAGTGAGAATGAGTGATTTCAAATCCAACGAGTACGCAAATCTTATAGGTGGAAAGTTCTTTGAACCTATGGAAAGCAACCCCATGCTGGGATGGCGCGGAGCCAGCAGATACTACCACCCCAACTACAGGGAGGGCTTCGCTCTTGAATGCAAGGCCATAAAGAAGGTAAGGGATGAGATGGGCCTTCACAACGTAAAGGTCATGATCCCCTTCTGCAGAACTCCCGAGGAAGGATGGAAGGTCATAAAGGAGATGAAGAAAAACGGTCTTGTCCAGGGAGAAAACGGCCTTGAGGTCTACGTGATGTGCGAGCTACCCGTCAATGTCATTCTCGCAGATGAGTTCGCCAAGGTGTTTGACGGATTCTCCATAGGCTCCAACGACCTTACCCAGTTAGTCTTGGGTGTTGATAGGGACTCGGAACTCATCGCGCATCTGTACGACGAAAGAAACGAAGCAGTGAAGAGAATGGTTGAGATGGTGATAAAAACCGCCCACGAAAACGGAAAACCTGTGGGCATCTGCGGTCAGGCACCCTCTGATTACCCAGAGTTTGCAGAGTTTTTGGTGAAGTGTGGCATAGACAGCATCTCCCTCACCCCCGATACGGTCCTTTCAGGAAGGCTCACCATACTCAAGGCAGAAGGCAAAATAACAAAGGAGGAAAGCCAAACATGATAGTGATAAAAGTGGTACTGGGGTTAATATTCCTTTTAATTGCTGCAGGAGCCCTCTTTATAGGTGGACTGGCTATCTGGGCCAAGAACTACAAATTAGGAATCCCATCGTGCGTCATAGGGCTTCTTGGTCTTGTTGAGACTTATGAAACCTTCACCTACTCCCATCCCTTCATCTTCTGGCTGCTCTTCATCGCCTTCCTTTTGGGAGCCGGTGCTGCCGCCCTATACATCACAGAGCCAGAGCTCGGGGTGATAGACTGGTTCAAATCGCCTGAACAGCTCATAAAAGAGGGCAAGAAGGACAAAGCAACTATCAAGTACAGAAGGAAGAAGATGTGGAGGGAAGCTGCAAAGCTCTACGAGGAGCTGGGCTACTACACCTCCGCCTCTATATGCTACGAAGAGTTAGGAGACTGGAAGGAGGTAGCTCGTATCTACGAGATTTTAGCTGAAAAGGAGGAACACGGCGATTACTACCTGAGAAGGGCAAGAGAGATCTATGAAGAAAAACTTGGAGACCTCAAAAGGGCCGCTGAGATACTGGAAAAACTGGCCCAGTTAGAAGAGTGGTACTGGGATGATGCTGCCAAGGCATGGGAAAAGGTGGGAGACACTGAAAAGGCTCAAAAGTGCTGGGAAACTGCCTTTGAGGTGAACAAAAGAAGAGCCACCGAGGAAGACGGTGTATTCTGGAGCGATGTGGCAGACATCTGTGAAAGGCTGGGAAGGATAGACGAAGCGATAGAGGCGTACAAGAAGTTCCTTGAATATGCCCAGAAGATGGATCAAGAAGAAGGCAAGGGCTGGATCAGACACGTTGCAGAAACCTATTACGCCCTCTACAGGCTGACAGGTGATGAAGAATACAAGAAGAAAGGAGACGAGGCCCTTGAACAGTATAAAAAGTACCTTGACGAGGTGGTGAAGGACGAAAAGTTCAAAAAGGAGCTTATAGAAGAAGTGCTTCGCTGGCAGAAAGAACGAGTAGAAATTGAGCTGTAATGGCAAGAAGGATCTTTATAGCCGGCATAATACAAGGATCCATAAAGGGCAAAAAGATACACTCTCAAGACTATAGAGAAAGGATAAAACAGATTCTGGCAAGGTACTTCAAAGACTGGGAGATATACTGCCCTGTAGCCAATCATCCCAATAGCGTTGAGTACACCGATGAAGAGGCAAAAAAGACCTTCCTCTATCACGTTGATCTGGTGAAACACTCAGGCCTCGTTGTCGCATACCTACCCGAAGCCAGCATGGGCACTGCCATAGAGATGTGGGAGGCTTACAAAAGCGGCGTCCCTGTGTGGAGCATAACTCCCATGAGGGAAAACTGGGTGGTTAGAATCACATCGCAAAAAATCTTTGAAAGCATTGAAGAGATGGAAAGCTATCTATCATCTGGAGGTAGCCTTGAAGGATAGAGAAGAGCTAATAAGGTCTTTGATCACAAAGAACGAAACCAAAATCGTGTTAGTAGTTCTTGATGGATTAGGTGGGGCACCCTACAAAAAGGGCAAGACAGAGCTTGAGTACGCCCACACCCCCAACATGAACAACCTCGCTGCAAAATCTGAAATTGGACTGGTCCATCCCATAATGCCTGGAATAACCCCCGGATCAGGCCCCTCCCATTTGGCACTATTTGGCTACGACCCACTCAAATTCGAGATAGGAAGAGGCGTTCTTGAAAACTTAGGGCTTGATGTTCCTTTAGAGCCGGGAGACATTGCCATAAGGGGCAACTTCTGCACGGTAGAAGAACAAGACGGCCAGCTCATCGTGGTTGACAGAAGGGCCGGGCGCATACCTACAGAGGAAAACCGAAGGCTCTGTAAGATCCTCCAAGAGAAGATTCCCGAGATAGATGGTGTAAGCGTCACCTTCACACCGGGTATGGAACACAGGCTTGCCATAAGGCTGAGAGGGGAAGGGCTTAGAGCCTTTGTCAATGATACAGATCCCCAAAAGACCGGAAAGCCTCCCCTTGAACCAGAACCCCAAAGACCGGAGGCAAAGCGTCTGGCAGAGGTGCTCAAAAAGCTGCTGAAAAGCGTAAGGGAAGTCCTCAAAAACGAACCTAAGGCAAACTACATGCTTTTAAGAGGCATATCGGAGCTTCCCCACATACCGCCCATGCAGGAGCTTTTTGGCCTCAACCCTGCAGCCATCGCCACCTATCCCATGTACAGAGGATTGGCCAAGTTGGTCGGCATGAACGTACTTCAGGTGGAGGGAAGCACCATCGCCGATGAAATAGCCTGCTTAAAGAAACATTGGAACCAATACGACTTCTTCTACCTGCACATCAAGAAGACCGACTCAAGCGGAGAAGACGGAAACTTTGAAGCCAAGGTCAAGGTCATAGAAGAGTTTGACAGACTTTTACCCGACATACTAAACCTCAATCCCGACGTGTTGGCGATAACAGGAGACCACTCAACTCCCTCCATACTAAAAAGCCACAGCTGGCATCCCAATCCTTTTCTATTACATTCCAAGTATGTGATACCCTCAGGTATTGAGCGTTTTGACGAAAGAAGTTGTACCAGAGGTAATCTGAGGATATACTATGCAATGGAGGCGATGCCACTGCTTTTGGCCAACGCGTTGAGACTTAAAAAGTTTGGAGCTTAACTATGGGAAGGGATTGGGAGGCCCACCTCCCACCAGAACACCTTTGGCCTCAGTTTGTCTATCCCAAAGAATGCAGATTCTTCCACAACGATAACTACAACCTCGCCTGGTACCTCATAGACAGACACATAGAAGGGGGCTGCTGTCCCCGCTACATGATCTTCTTTGCTGGCAAAGAGTACACATACTGTGACATCTACCAGGCCTCCATCAGGGTGGCCAATTACATGAAAAGCATAGGCGTTGAAAAAGGAGACAGGGTCGGCTTTATCCTCCTCAACTCACCACAATCCATCATCATAAACTTGGCCATCTTTCGCATAGGCGCCATCTCTGTGCCCATCTCCCCATATTGGAAGCCCCACATCATGGAGTACATGATACAGTCAAAGCAGGTAAAGACTGTATTCTTAAGCGCCAAGTTCCTTGACAAGGTACTACCCGTAGTCAGCAGTTTAGACATCGTAGAAAGGGTTATTGTCATCAAAAGGGAGTACCAGGTAGAAAAACACGATAAAATCACTACCTTCTACGAAGATATCCTTGACAAAGGCGACGACACCTACTTTCTGGAGAAGGTGGACGCCACCGATCCATGCATCATCCTTCACACCTCTGGAACCACCGGACTACCCAAAGGATGTGTACACCTTGCCAAAAACATCCTGTGCGAGTGTTACCTCGTAAACAAATACGTGTGGCGGCTTAACCGTGGAGACATAATCACAGGGGGAGCACCTGTCACCTTCGCAGCGGGCTTCGGAACCTTCATACTCATACCACCCTTTGCAGGAGCAGCCGAGATACTCTTCACCGAATTCATACCAGAAAAGATCATTGACAGCATCCAGCGAAGAAAACCCACGGTTCTCACAGGCTTGACCAGCTTCTATCAACGCATACTGAAAGCACCAAACTTTTCCCCAGAAAAGCTCTCGAGCATCCGGCTTGCCACCACCGGAGGAAGCCCTCTTGAACCCAAAATTTACACGGAGTGGTTTGACTATACAGAACAGCCCATTTACGAGGGACTCGGAGCCACAGAGTTCCTGCACCTTGTAGCCTCCAACGCGGTGAGGCTCGTTCCCAAGATAGCCTCCTTTGGCGTTCCCATCCCAGGAATAGAGATACGGGTGGTTGATGAGAAGGGAAGGGACTGCAAGCCTGGAGAGCTAGGAAGAATGCTGGTTAAAGGCCCCACAGGTCCCCTCTACTGGGATAACCCTGAGAAACAGAAGGAATCGGTAATAGAGGGCTACTCCTACATTGGTGATGTGATCTTTGTAGATGAAGAGGGATACCTTCATTTTGCCGCCAGAGAAGAAGACATCCTCAAGGTGGGAGACAGGAAGTACTCTCCCCTTGAGGTGGAAGAGGTTATTAAAGAGCACCCCGCCGTTGAAGATGTGGGCGTTATTGAAGAAGAAGACGGCACCATAATAGCTTGCATAGCTTTTAAAAAGGCATACGAGAATCGCTTTCCCATGAAGCAGATAGTTCAGGACATAAAGTCGCTGGTACTCAAAAGACTGAAAAATCGGGATCTTGTACCTGACGAGATAGAAGAGGTGGAATTCGTCCCCCGCACCCCGGCTGGCAAAATACTGAGATGGAAACTGAGAAGGTGGAGGTGCCGCAAGAGCTGATGCGCCAAAAACTCACGGTCATCATCCCCACCTACAACGAAGAGAAAAACATAGAGGAGGCAATAAAGTCGGTTCTTTGGGCCGACGAGATTATGGTGGTGGACTCCTTCAGCACCGATAGAACCCTTGAGATAGCATCAAGATACACAAGCAGAATCCTCCAGCACGAGTACATCAACTCTGCCACCCAGAAAAACTGGGCAATCCCTCAAGCAACCCACGAGTGGGTGATGATACTTGACGCCGACGAAAGGGTAACCCCTGAACTCCGAGACGAGATACTGCAGGTTTTGGAATCACCACAGTACGACGGCTACTATATCGGGAGAAGGAACTTCTTCCTCGGCTATCCTTTAGACCATGGCGGATGGAGCCCTAAAGAAGACAAGAACATAAGGCTCTTCAGAAAGAGCGTCAGCAGATACGAAGACAAAGAGGTCCACGCCGATGTCATAGTCTCCACTGGAAGGGTGGGACACCTCAATAATTACCTGATTCATTATTCCTATAGAACCCTTAAACAGTACTTCAAAAAGATGGAAAGGTACACCGATTGGGCAGCCAAAGACATCGTAAAGGCTGGCAAAAAGCCCAACGTCTTCAACCTCCTGTTGAGACCCATCGGCGACTTCGTAAAATTCTACATTCTAAAGCAGGGATACAAAGACGGGATGCCGGGCCTCATAATCGCCCTCCTCTCCTCCTATTATGTGATGGTCAAGTACGCCAAGGCCTGGGAAATATACAACGCCAAAGGGTAAGGATGTTCTCCTTTCTAAAAGGCACAGTAACGGGAAAAAACCCTCACGAGCTTTTAATCTCTGTCAACGGTTTGGGTTTTGCCGTACAGGTACCCACAGATGTGCTCTCTCAAGCAAAAGAGGGAGAAGAGATATTCTTGTGGCTGCGATCCTTCTTCAGAGAGAAGGAAAAGGACTTCGTTCACTATGGATTCAGAACAAAAGAAGAGCTTCGCCTTTTCAACCTGCTTTTGAAAGTACCCTCTGTAGGCCCCCAAGTGGCCATGTCCATTATTTCTCATTTGGGATGCGCCAAACTCACAGAAACCATAGAGAAAGCTGACACCCAGACCTTGGGAAGCGTTCCGAGAGTGGGGCCTAAAACCGCCAAAAGGATAATCACCGAACTCAGCAAAGAGATACAGCCCGAAACGGCGGAATCCCGCCACAGAGAAGTTGTTGAGGCACTGATGAGTTTGGGATATACAAGGGAAGAAGCCTCAGAAGCCCTGGCCAGCATACAGATAGAGAAAGATGATTCAACAGAGGATATTCTGAAAAAAGCACTCAAAAGACTGGGGGCAGGCAGGTGAACAGGTACCTCAATCCCCTTCCCGACGATGATGAAAGAGCGTTAAGCTCAATCAGGCCCCAGAGCCTTTCCGAATTTATAGGGCAGAATCAGGTAAAGCAGAACCTCAAGGTCTTTATAGAAGCCGCCAAATTAAGAGGCGAACCCATTGACCACATTCTGCTGTGCGGTCCTCCAGGATTAGGAAAGACCACCCTCGCCTCTATAATAGCCAGGGAGATGGGGGTCAACATCAGAATAACATCGGGACCTGCCATAGAAAGAGCCGGGGACCTTGCAGCTATACTAACAGGACTGGAGGAAGGGGACATCCTCTTTATAGACGAAATCCACAGACTACACCCACACGTGGAGGAGATCCTCTACCCTGCCATGGAAGACTACGCCATAGACGTGGTAGTTGGACAGGGCCCCGGAGCCAAAACCCTTCGCGTAAAGCTATGCAGATTCACCCTTATAGGTGCCACCACACGAATGGGCATGTTAACCTCACCTTTACGAAACAGATTCGGGGTAATACTAAGGCTTCAATTCTACTCCGTTGAAGAGCTAACCCAGATAATCAAGCGCTCCGCCAGTATCCTGAAAGTGGCCATAGATGACGAAGGAGCTGCCGAAATAGCCCGAAGGTCCCGGGGAACGCCCCGTATAGCCAACAGACTTTTGAGAAGGGTAAGGGACTACGCCGACGTAAAGGGAAACGGGGTGATAACACAAGAGATAGCCAGAGAAGCCCTCAAGATGATGGAAATTGACGAGGCAGGCTTTGACACCGTAGACAGAAAGCTCCTTCTCACCATCATTGACCACTTCAACGGAGGACCCGTGGGCATAGAGACCTTAGCGGTCTCCGTAGGTGAAGAGAAGAGAACCCTTGAGGAGGTCTACGAACCATACCTGATACAGGAAGGCTTTATAAAGAAGACACCCAGAGGTAGAGTCGCCACTGAAAAGGCCTACAGGTACTTTGGGCGATCCCTGCCCAGAGAGACCAAACAGCAAAAGCTGCCCATAGAGGAGTGAAGATGGCACGAATCCTCATTCACGCATGCTGCGCCAACTGCTTACTCTACCCTTTAAAGGTGCTCAAAGAAAACTTCAACGAGATCTTCGTCCTCTGGTATAACCCCAACATCCACCCTTACACCGAGTACTCCAAACGCCTGGAGGCCATGAGACAGCTTGAACAGACTCACTCCCTACGGATGATATACAACGACTACTACAATATAAAAGAGTGGTTGCAGATGGTAGCCTTCAGAGAAGAGAAAAGGTGTCTTCTGTGCTATCACCAAAGACTCGAAATGGCAGCAGCCATAGCCAAAAAGGGAGGATTTGACTACTTCACCAGCACCCTCCTCTACAGCAAACACCAGAAGCACAACCTCATAAGGGAAATTGGCGAATCCGTTGGCAAAGAAAAGGGGGTCAGGTTCTACTACTACGACTTTCGCGAAGGATGGAAGGAAGGCATTGAGGAATCGCTAAAGCTTGGACTTTACAGGCAGAACTACTGCGGTTGCATCCTCTCAGAAGAAGAGCGGTTCAAGCCCAGAAGATGAAGTTCAGAATCCTTAAAAAAGACAAAGAAAGCGAAGCAAGGATAGCGATCATCGAGACACCACGCTACCGCGCCACAACGCCTGTCTTCATGCCTGTTGGAACACTAGGAACCGTAAAAACCGTCTCCCCCCAAGAACTCAAAGACCTCGGAGCCACAATAATTCTGGGAAACACGTACCACCTCTACCTTAGACCGGGAACGGAGATCATAGGAAGATTGGGTGGGTTACACCGATTTGCATCGTGGAACAGACTCATCCTCACAGACAGTGGGGGCTTCCAAGTACACAGCCTGAGCCCATTGAGAAAGATCACAGAAGATGGAGTGGAGTTCAGATCCCACTTGGACGGCAGTATCCACTTTTTTAGCCCAGAAAAAGTCATAAAAATACAGAGAATTCTTGGTTCTGACTTTGTCATGCCCTTAGACTGGTGCGTCTCGTATCCTGCAGAACCCTGGGAAGTGAAAAAGGGCATGGACCTCACCATAAGATGGGCTGAAAGAAGCAAAAAGTGCCCCCTTAACCCCCACCAGAACCTGTTTGCCATTGTACAAGGAGGAATGGTGAAAGAATTGAGGAAAGAATGCGCCCTTAAACTTATAGAGATGGATTTCAGCGGCTACGCCATCGGAGGGCTTTCGGTAGGAGAACCCAAAAGCCTCATGTGGGAGATGACAGAGTTCACAACTCCTCTACTTCCCCAAGACAGACCCCGATACCTTATGGGGGTGGGAAAACCAGAAGACATAGTCTTTGCCGTTATGTGCGGTGTAGACATGTTTGACTGCGTACTTCCCACAAGATGCGCCAGAAACGGCCTTCTGTTCACATGGAAGGGAAAACTGAGGATAAAAAACAACCCATACAAAGACCAGGACCGCCCCATTGACGAAGAGTGCAACTGCTACGCCTGCAGAAACTTTTCAAGGGCATATCTCAGGCATCTCTTCATCAACGACGAAATCCTGGCTCTGAAATTAAACACCATCCACAACTTGTCCTTCTACATGAGTCTAATGGAAAAGATAAAAAGGGAAATAGCAAAAGGCACATTCCGTAAGTGGGCCCTGGAGTTCATCCGCACCTACCCAGAGCTTGAAGCATTATAGCCCATAAACACAACAAGTTTTGAAACCATAACATTTACCCACCAAAATCAATCTTACTAACCACAATTAAATTTAACTTAACACAGTGCATTTACAGCAAAAACTGTTTTGCGCTTAATCTTGACAAAGCGTTTTAATTATGTATATCGTAATAATGCACCGAGAGACAACTATGTAGGTGTAAGGAGGTGAGGTGTTTGAGGGTGCATAGCTAAATCTTGAAGCATATTATCAAAAAATATTTTTAAAGGAGGTGCAAGATGGCAGAGTTTAGACCTTTGGCAAACCCGGCTCCTTTGGGACTTGGAGGCTTTGCTCTAACAACATTTGTTCTTAACGTCCATAACGCAGGTATATTGGCGGACGTAGGTACGGCTCTACCTTTGGGTCTCTTTTACGGTGGATTAGCCCAGCTAATCGCAGGAATACTGGAGTTTGGTACAGGTAATACATTTGGTCTTTGTGCATTCGGTTCATACGGTGCCTTCTGGATTGCCTTGGCAACCTTGATTTACTTCAAAGATAACAAGGTTCTACCTGCTTTCAAAGACTTCCACGGAGCCATTATGTGGACACTGATTGCTTGGACCATTTTCACGTTCATAATGACCTTGGCAACCTTCCCTAAGGCTAAGGCACTGGTAGTAATTTTCATTTCACTGTTAATTCTGTTCATACTACTTGACATCCACGTAATTACGGGAAGCAAAGCCATAGGCACCATAGCAGGCTGGGAAGGTATATGGACAGCCTTTACAGCCTGGTACCTGATGGCTGCAGAGCTCATTAACCCCGCCTACGGCAAAGAAATCCTTCCCATTGGAGCTCCCAAGCAGTAAAGAACTAAAGCCGGAAAG
>JALWBK010000324.1 GCA_027037155.1 bacterium
TAAATCCAAGATGCTCCACGAGATAGCAGGTATTATATTTCTGTTTGCTTCTTTAACAGATGTGGCGGACGGTCTCATAGCAAGAAGTATGGGTCAGGTTACCAATTTAGGCAAGTTGATAGATCCTTTAGCTGATAAGATTCTTCTTGTGGGTGCAGTAGTCCCTTTAGTGGGTTTAGAGAAGGTTCCTGCTTGGCTTGCTGTGGTTGTTCTTTCAAGAGAAGTTGCTGTTACAGGATTTAGGGCTCTGGCTGCTTCTAAGGGCAGAGTTCTGCCAGCTGATATTGTGGGTAAGGTAAAAACCCTTTTTTATACAGTCTCTCTTACCCTCATTATGTTTTCTGTTGAAAATGTGGGGCTTTTACTTCTTTACTTTGGTGCTTTTATATCTATATTATCAGCCTTTAAGTACTTTAAACAAAATCTGGATTTGTTAAAGTGAATTGGAGGTGTAGTATGTACGAGGCTAAAGGGAAGGTACTTTTTACTTCTGAATCTGTTACCGAGGGGCATCCTGATAAATTGGCGGATCAGATTTCAGATGCTATCCTTGATGCCATCCTTGAGAAGGATCCTTACGGTAGGGTTGCCTGTGAGACATTGGTGACCACTGGCTTGGTGTTTGTGGCTGGTGAGATAACAACTACCTGTTATGTGGATATTCCAACTATAACCCGTGAAACGGTGAGAGATGTAGGATACACAAGAGCAAAATATGGTTTTGATTACGAAACCTGTGCTGTGATAACCTCCATTCATGAACAGTCTCCAGATATTGCTATGGGTGTGGATCCTGGAGGAGCAGGGGATCAGGGGTTGATGTTTGGTTTTGCTGTTAACGAAACTCCTGAGCTTATGCCTTTGCCTATAATGCTTGCCCACAAACTTTGTATGAGGTTAGCCGAGGTCAGGAAAAAAGATATACTGGAGTATTTGAGGCCTGATGGGAAGTCTCAGGTGACTGTGGAGTATGAGGATGGAAGACCTGTAAGGATTCAGTCCATAGTTCTTTCTGCCCAGCACGCTCCTGATATCACTTTAAGGAGATTGAGGGAAGATCTCATAGAGTATGTTATAAAGCCTGTTATTCCTCCTGAGTATTTAGACGAGGAATACGTCAAGTATTACATAAATCCTACAGGAAGGTTTGTCCTTGGTGGTCCCATGGCTGATACAGGTCTTACAGGAAGAAAGATAATAGTTGATACTTACGGTGGAGCAGCAAGGCACGGCGGTGGTTGTTTTTCTGGTAAAGATCCTACAAAGGTGGACAGATCCGCTTCCTATATGGCAAGGTATGTTGCTAAAAATGTGGTTGCTTCTGGTATAGCCCATCTCTGCGAGGTGCAGCTTGCCTATGCCATAGGTGTTCCTGAGCCTGTGGCTGTGTTTGTTGATACAAAAAAGACGGGAAAAATCCCCGACGAGAAAATAGCGGAGTTGATAAAAAAGGTCTTTGATCTCACTCCCAAGGGCATGATTGAAAAGTTGGATTTGAGAAGGCCTATATACAAAAAGACCGCCGTTTATGGTCATTTTGGAAGGGAATTGCCTGAGTTTACATGGGAGAAGACCAATAT
>JALWBK010000325.1 GCA_027037155.1 bacterium
AATCTTTCTATAAAAAAGAGACCTATACGCTCACCGTAAATATCCCTGTCAAAATCAAGGATGTGGGTCTCCACCGTCAGCTTAGTGTAGTTAAAAGTGGGCTTCATCCCGATATTGGTAACGCCCTTGTAAAGAGACCCACCTATATCAACCAAGGTGGCATACACACCGTTTTGGGGTATAACCTCGTTCTCAGGTTCAACGTTGGCTGTGGGAAAACCCAGTAGCTTACCCCTTCCCTCACCGGTAACCACCCTCCCAATCACCTTATAGGGCCTTCCAAGCATAGCGGAAGCGCTCTTCACATCTCCCTGCCTCAGTACACGCCTTATGCGCGTGCTGCTAACGGGTACCCCCTCCCACATAACCGATTCATGGGCGTAAAACTCAAAGCCAAACTCTGCGGCAAGGGTGCGCATTAACGCTACATCCCCTTCCCTTCCCAGTCCAAACCTAAAGTTTTGCCCAACCACCACCGCCTTTGCCTTTAGTCTTTCCAACAGCACCTTCTTCACAAAATCCTTAGCTGTCAAAGTGTAAAGGGCCTCATTAAACTCCAACACCACAACCCTTTTAGCACCGTAAACGTGAAGCAATCTCACCTTCTCTTCCAAAGGTGTCAGGCAAAAATGCTCCCTTGTACCCTTTCTAAAAACCTTAAGGGGATGAGGATGAAAGGTGAGCGCTACCGGAATAGCCCCCGCTTTATTTGCCAGTTCCTGTACCTTTTTAAGTAAAGCCTGATGACCTATGTGCACCCCGTCAAAGTTCCCTATAGCGACGGCACATTCCCTATCAAACCACAAGTTATCCCAACGAACGGTAAGCATAGCTATAGGGAAAGAATGATTTTCTCTATAGCTTTGTATCTCTCAACGGTCTTTTTGATCACATCCTCGGGAAGAGGCGGTGGAGGAGGCTGCTTGTTCCAGTCAAGTCCCTCAAGGTAGTCTCTTATAAACTGCTTATCAAAGTTGGGAGGAGAAACCCCGGGCTCATACGTCTCCACCGCCCAAAACCTTGAAGAATCAGGAGTGATCAGCTCGTCAATGATGTAAGGTGTTCCATCCTCATCCAGTCCGAACTCTATCTTGGTATCGGCAAGGATTATCCCCTTTTCTATGAGCTTATCGTGAGCCCACTTGTATATTTTCAGAGTAGTCTCCATGAGATAATCGGCAAGCCCCTTGTCCCCTATCACTTTGCGATACTGCTCTATAGTTATATTCTCGTCGTGCCCACTCTCCGCCTTGGTGGCAGGGGTAAAGATAGGCTCAGGCAGCTTCTCGGCCAGCTTCAACCCCTCAGGAAGCTTTATACCGCAAACCTCACCTGTCTTCACATAATCCTTGTAGGCACTCCCAAAGAGATATCCCCTTGCCACAAACTCTATGTTGATTCTTTTCAGCCGCTTTACCAACACAGCCCTCTCTTGAAGCTCAGGATACTCTTTTAGAAAAGGCAGCTCATCCTGGGGAGTGGTTGAAAGCAGATGGTGCCTGTGTTCAACCATAGAGAACCACTTATTGGATACCCTGGTGAGGATCTTTCCCTTTTCGGGAATACCCTC